>JAAYUW010000166.1 GCA_012517545.1 Exilispira sp. | reverse complement strand
TTTATCTTGAAGATATACCAGTATTTTTGATTTACCTCTTGAAGAATATGAATATACATTTTTTATACCACTTACTTCTTTTAAAGCAATTTCTATTGGTCTTGTAATTATTTCTTCTATCATCGAAGGTTCCATACCATAATATTCTGTAACTATTGATAATACTTTTTTTTCATAGGAAGGAAGTAATAAAATCGGAATATTAAGAATTGAAAAAATACCAAATAAAATTAAAGATGAAAAAACCAATAGTATTGCAATATCATTTTTCATTCTTTATATTTCCTTACTCCAATCAAAAATCATTTTATTTATTTTTTTATTATTTAACTCTTTTCTAAAAAGTGATGTTATACCTGTAAAAGACTTTAAAGGAAGTTTTTATTTTTTTCATTCACTTTCTTTATCTTTTCAACATAATTTTGAGCTGGATTTTTCCTTATCTTAAATTGAACATAGAAATAATAATAAAAGATAGGAAGAAAAATAATATTCACCAGTGTTGAATATATAAGACCAAGACTTAAATTATATGCTAAAGATATTTGTATCTTATTACCACTAAAAAAAGAAGGAATTAAAGCAAGAATAGTTGAGAGTTGAGTTATAAAAATGGCTGGGATTCTTTTTGCAGTAAGAATAATTATTTGATCCTTTTTACTGGCTTTAGCATTATCATAATCATAGAAGAGCATTATTCCATTATTAACAAGCAATCCAATTAATGTAATAATGCTCATAAATGTGTTTATATTAAGAGAATTGCCAGTAACAAAAAGAATAAGAAACATCCCAAGAATAGAAAATGGAATTATTAACATAACAAAAAAAGGTTTTCGAAATGATTGAAACTGGACAGCTAAAATTGCATATTCCAAAAATAGTGCAAGTAAAATGGTTAACATAATCTCACTCATATTCTCCTGTAAAAGAGAAAATTGCCCGGTAAAAGAGTACTCTATATCTTTTGAAATATTCTCTTTTAATAGCTTTTCAATAACTGATGTTTTAGCATCAGAGGTAAAACCTATCCAGGCATAATATTTTTGATTTTCCTTCATTATTTGAGAAGAAGATGTTTTTTCATTAATAGAAATAAGATCTTTTAAAAAAACCTGAGCACCTGCATTATTTTTTATAGTTTTTAATAAAAAAGATTGCTCATCAAATTCAGAAGATTCTCCTACCTTAAGTCTCACAGGGATATCATATTCGTTTTTTTTCCATGAACTGACCTGATAGCCTGTTACATGAGCAACAAGAAATTCTGCCAGCGAGGTAATTTCCACCTGATATCTGGAGAGAAGATCTCTATTAATATGAACTTCCTTTTCAACAGTTGTCATATAATAAGAGTTTATAATATCTACTGCAAGATTATTTGATTTAAGTAATTCAGATATTTTATTTGTTTCAGAGTACAGATTTTGATAATCCTTACTAAAAAATTTTACAACATAGTTATACTCATTTCTTGAAATAAGTTTTTGTATAGGATTATCTGGAATTACAAATATAAAGTCAACATCAGAAAAGATCTCGAATTTTTTTCTTAATTTTGAAATAATATGATATATTTCTGAACCTTGTTTTTTCGATATTACTTTTATAGTTGCTGTATTTTCTCCATAAATTCCTTCTATATTTGCAGTCAAATCATTACTATCTACTCCAATAAATGATATTGTTGATTTTATTCCTTTAGTATAATGTATAATATTTTCTACAATTGATGTAAAGTTTTTTGTATAAGAATACGGTACAAGTTTTTTTATAAATATTTTAATATAAAATGTATCTGAAGGGATTGAGTCCATAAAAGTTTTAGGGATAACAAAATAGCCAATTAATCCAAGCGTTGATAAAATAAGTAGAACAACAATATAAATTGTGGCATATTTAAAGGCATGGTTCAAGAGTTTCGTAAAAGATTTTATTATCACTTCATTTACCCAATTAATTAATGAGTATTCCTTTTCTGAAATGACAACATTTCTTATCATCAAAGGCACTAAAAATATACCCGCAAACATTGAGAGAATTAAAGAAAAAACCATTATCAAAACAAGTTGCATAAATATAATTTTTAAAATGCCAGATAAAAAAAATATAGGCAAAAAAACAACAATTGTGGTTAATGTAGAAGAAATAACAGCACCAGATATATTTTTAATTTCTCTATCATAATTTTCATCTTTTTCTTTAACCCTGAATTGTTCAATTAAAGCTTCAACAACAATAACAGAATTATCAACTATGATCCCTATTGCAAGAGATATGCCACCTAAAGATAAGAGATTAATTGATACATTTAAGATTCTCATAAAAATAAATGAAGCAATGACACTAATAGGGATTGTAAGAGTAATAACAGCGCTTATAGGCACATTATAAATAAATATTATTATGGAAATTATTGTACAAATAACTCCAAAAAATATGGCAATAAGTAAATTTGATAAAGATTGAGTAATGTATTGACTATCATCGAAAAGATATTCAAACTTTAATGAATCTTTATATCTTTCATTTAAATTATTTAACTCTTTTTTAATTCTTTTTGATAGTTGTATTACATTTTCACCAGGTTGCTTATAAAGCATTATTACTATTTGCTCATTTCCATCTACCAATACTCCACTTCTTTTGATCTCTGATCCATATTCTATTTCAGCACAATCAGCCAGAGTTACAACTTTTTCCCTGTCATTTTTAATAATAATTTTTCCGAAATCTTGATAGTCATCAAATCTTCCTTTTACCCTCAACTGATATTCCCTATTGTTTTCTTCATAAAATCCAACAGGAAAATCCTTATTAGAATTTTGAATCTTTTCTTTTATTTCATTTATACCTATATTGTATTTATTAAGAATCTCGGGTTTTAATATTATTTTTATCTCTGGCTTAGTACCTCCCTGAAGTTTAACATAAGATATTCCTTCTATCCTTTCAAAAACTGGCTTAATATCTTTGTTTGTAAGTAAATAAAGATCATCCGGGTTCAAGGAAGATTTCACAATAATGCCAGCAATAGCGTCCATTGCTGGTTGATAATTCATTATAATTGGTCTTTGAACTTCCCTTGGGAAAAAAGGAGCTACCTGGTCAACTTTATCTCGTAGTTCTATATGAGCTTCTGTTAAGTCAGATTTCCAATCATATTGAATTCTAATAATACTTATCCCTTCTCTTGAAACACTTGAAACATTTTTTACTCCTTTTAAAGATGAGATCATTTCTTCAAGAGGTTTGGTAACCATCGTATCTATTTCATCAGGAGAAGAATTTGGATATGCAGTAATAAGAATTAATTCTGGAAATTCAATTTCAGGAATAATATTAAAATCAAGATAAAAAAAACTTATAATAGCAAATAA
>JAAYUW010000165.1 GCA_012517545.1 Exilispira sp. | reverse complement strand
TTCTGGTTAATAAGTACCTTTTTTTATATAAGAAATGTCATTTAACGTTGTATATACATTTTCGTTCATCCGGCTATGATAATTAGTCAAGCTCTTTGCTATATTGTGTGATTGATACTAATTTTTCTTTATTATTCATTATTATTTTGTATGCCTAAACCATATCATTAAAACGGTGAAGTTGATTTAAAGTAAAGTTAGAAAATTTCTATTTAAGTTTATCAAGAACTTATCCCAACTTTTTTGGTATGCCTTATTCAAAGAAAAAAAGCGAAGAGCTTGTTTATTTAAATTAACAGTTTAGCCTTTGCTAATAAATATAAAAAGAATAAAGTATTAATTTGGCGGATGAACTTAAAATTATAACTTTAAAAATATTTAAAACCATAACCTAATGCCTCATGCACATCATTTATTATGACAAATGACTTTGGATCGACTTTAGCTATGGTTTGTTTTAATTTAGTAAGTTCTCTGAGATTAATAACAACATACAAAATATCCATATTCCTTCCAGAATAACCACCTTCACCTTTAAATACTGTACAGCCTCTATCAAGATTCTTTATAATATATTGCTTTATCTGATCAGGATATTCTGTAATTATAAATACCCCTTTAGTTCCTGGTAAACCTTCTAAAACATAGTCGGTGACTTTTGAAGAGATAAATAAACTAACAAATCCCCATAGTATTATATTTGGATTTTTAAATATTATCCCTATCGCAAATATTATAACAGAATCTATTAGCAAAAATCCTGTTCCAACCGATATACCAAAGTATTTTTTTAACAATAATGCAGGAATGTCAGTTCCTCCTGTTGAACCATTAAATCGAAAAACAATACCCATCCCTACCCCTAATAAACAAGAACCAGCAAGTGTAGCTAAGAATATTTCATTTGTGAAGGAATATCCAAAATCATTTATCTTATATAAAAATTGATTTATAAAAGTATATTTTGTTAGATTCTTATATGAAAATAAGTCCGTAAAAAAAGAAACAAATAAAATTGAAACTACAGTTTTAAATCCAAACATCTTTCCTAAACTTAAAACTCCAATAATAAAAAGAGGTATATTAAATATTAACATAGAGATACCAGCTGGAATCTTTGATAAATAATATAGTATTTGAGACAGACCACCTACACCACCCGGAGCAACTTTAAAAGGGATCAGAAAAGTAGAATATGCAAAACCACATATGGCTGAACCAAAAAGAATCCCCACAAAATCTTTTAATGTTTTTACAATATCACTTGATAAATCGTATCGCTTCATTTTTCCCTCTTTACAAAAAGATTAATAGCCTGTTTTAAAAAAATTAAAATAGTTTTTTTTTCGATTACAAAATGATTTAAATAAATCAACAAAAAATAAACTTTTTACAAAGATTTATTTAATGTTTATTCTTAAAATATTAATAAAATTTTTATGGTAATTATTTAAATTTAGAATAAAATTGCTTTGAATTAAAGTTTTACTGTTTACTAAATTCATTTTTTATATTTTTTGCTTTTGGTTAATAAGTGTTATTTTAATTATTATTAATAGTTAATTATGTTTCAAGTTTTACTTATCTAGTTAAATATATCCAGGAAATAAAAGATGATCTTAAGTATTTTGCTCTTTGATAATTTAATCTAAAAAGTTTGGTTTAATATTGAGTTATTTTTTCTGTCTATTTTAAAATTAAAACCCGAATTATAAATAATAATATGGAGGATTTATGATCTGGGAAAATTATGGTTATCCACTTTATGAAGTTGAAGAGAGAAGAGATTTCAGGGAAATGCTTGATAAGACCTGTGAAATATATGGAGAAGAGAAATCATTTTTTGAAAAAAACAAAGATGATATTTATGAAGGAATTACCTTTAATCAATTTAGAGAAAATATGAGAAATCTTTCAGATGGAATCTTTGCACTTAATCTAAAAGAAAGAGATCATATTGCCTTAATGGGTAAAAATAGTAGAGCCTGGGCTACAAGTTACTACTCAATTACCGCTTCAAACTTCGTTGTCATACCTATTGATAGAGAATTAAAAGATATGGAAATAGACAGGATAGTTTCCATCTCTAAACCAAAAGCAATATTTTGTGATAGTGCATTTATAAGACTTTTTTTAGAACTTTCACTCAAGTACGATTTCATAAAATTTATTATCTCCCTCGATCAGAAAGCGTCCAGTTTTAATAGCAACTCAAAAATAATGCTATATGATATGGAACAAATTCTTGATAAAGGTAAAGAGGTTAGAAAGAATGGTAATAGCATATATGATAAAGTAATCATCAACCCTGATCTCGAAACTTCTATACTTTTTACTTCCGGAGCAACTGGAACTCCTAAAGGAGTCATGCTGACACAACACTCTATATGTAACAATATCTATGGCATGAGAAAACTTATATGGATAGATAATACAAAGTATTTTTTATCTGTTTTACCTTTACACCACGCATATGAATGCACATGTGGTTTTCTTTGTCAGGTTCATGCTGGTTCAAGAATATTGTATGTTCAAAGCTTAAAAAAATTAGCGGATAACATTAAGGAAGGAAAAGCAACAAATATAAATGTAGTTCCTTTACTTCTTGAAACACTTGCAAAAAGAGTAAAAGAGAACCTGACACATTCTTTATTCACCAGAATATATTATCATGCTGGCAATGGAATTGGTGCTTTTTTTGACTTTATTTCTGGAAAAGAAAATGGAAGAAAAGTGAGAAGAACTATTTTTAAACCAGTTCATAACGCTTTTGGTGGAAAACTTGATCTTTTTATTTCTGGCGGTGCAGCTGTCAAGCCTGAAATTTCAAAATTTCTTCGCAGTCTTGGTTTTAGAGTTCTTCAGGGTTATGGTATATCTGAATGCTCCCCATTTCTTGCTGCTAATAGAGATAGATTCTTCAAGGATGATTCAGCTGGTATGCCGCTTCCTGAACATGATTTTGAATTTTTCGATGTTGATGAAGAGGGAGTTGGTGAAATAGCTGTAAAAGGTAAATCTGTCATGCTTGGTTATTATAATGATCCAGAAGCAACGAAAGCTGCTTTTCATGATGGATATTTTTTAACCGGCGATTATGGATATCTTGATAATCAGGGTTTTATACACATTAAAGGAAGAAAGAAAAATGTCATAGTGACAAGGAATGGCAAAAATATCTACCCTGAAGATATTGAAGTTCTCTATGATAATAGCTCCACAATCCAGGAAATCATTGTTATGGAAATGGTCGAAAAGGAAACAAATAATGAAACAATATGTGCTTATATTTATCCAAACTTTGATAATTTAGAGAAAATTCTCAATAAACCTAAAGATTCTATAAAAGATGAAGATCTATTGCCTTTAATTAGAGCCGAAATAAAAGAAAATAACCAGAAAATTTCAGCTTTTAAGAGAATTCATTATTTCTCCATCTCATATGATGAATTTGAAAAAACCACAACAAAAAAAATAATAAGGATGAATATCGATAAAAATATGAAAAAATACCCTGTTTATATTTAATAAAAATCTATCAGTAAAAATAAAAACGTATTCAGTATCCAGAATAAAAAGGATTTTTCATTTTCTTGATTCATCAATATATTTACAGATATATAGAGAGTGAAGAATAGCAAATAAAATTTACCTGCGTAATGATAATCAAAATTGTAAAATATAATACAACATTATTCGGTGTTTTTGGATTGATATTATAAGAAAACAAAAAAGGCTCTTCATTTTTCTATTGATGGTAATTACTATAGGGATTATAAATAGTAAAATAAGAGAAAATATTACAAACCTTAAGAAGAGCAAGAAGAAATAGGCTCTTCATAGAAGAGCAAGAAGAAATAGGCTCTTCATAGAAGAGCAAGAAGAAATATCAAAATCTATCTTTTTGCAGGAGAGCCATTTATTTATAATTGATTTTTCCAGAAGAAAAAAGGCTGTGCAGGTCCATAGAATGCTGTTTGTAAATTTAGCTGATATGCCCAGAGCTGGTTGCCATAATCAAAATGCCACCATTCTGTAGTAAAGTTAGTAAATCCACTTTTAATCATTATATTATAAAGCATTCTTCTATTTTGAAGCACTATCTGATCCTTTTCATCTAATTTTCCTTCTTTAGCTAATTTATCTTCAAAATATCCAGTCACAACTATATCATTCATATCATCAAAGTAAGATCCCATATTAAGAAGAATTCCATTTTCATCACATATTGTAAGATCTATAGCTCCACCGGTATTATGAGGTGAAGGTTTTTGTGGATCTGTTGATGGTAGCGATACAAACTTTAAAGTCATCTCCGTTAATTTTCCTTCATCAATATCTGGATTTTCTTTTTTCAGTTTAGCCCTATATAGATCAAAAAGAGATCGTTGAACTTCCACGGGCCTATAAGCATCATAAACTACAAACTTATAACCTTTCGGAAGCATCCTTGTAGCATCCAATAGCTTTGTATATAATCCTTTTCTCACATATAAAACAGGTAAAGAGTGATTTATGTTTTGAATAAAATATTCTGGATGGCAAATTATCTTTTCCGGGTATGTATTCAATTGAACAAGTTCTTCATGATTTTCAATTATTTCAATATTTCTTATTACTGACCAATTTTCAGATTTATTTGAAGGAATTTCTTTTTTAATCAAAATTTTTTTTCTGTTCATGAATCAATCCTTTTTAGATTAAGATAAATTTACTCTTCGCCCTTTGATATGACTGATAATTACCAGTAGATTGCCAAAAGTCCAGGCTTGAAATATCTCCTTGATTTTTTTCTCACGTTTTAGACTGTTGTTCCCCAAATAGATAAAAAAAGAATTAGTCGGGCGAAGAGTAAATAAAATTTAAAAAAAAGATCTGTAATTATACAAATTATAAAAAATTCAATACTATTTTGCTTAGCCTCCAAATATCATCTTCACCATCTGACCAACAAATGTTCCAAGATAGTTCCCAATTATGTAACCCCATACTCCGACAAGTATTGAAGGGACGATCAATTTTGTCCAGCCTTTTGCTATACACATGCCAGCTGCTGTCGAAGGACCACCAAGATTTGCATTTGAAGCAACTACACATTCTTCAACACTAAACTTAAATAATTTACCAATACCCAGAGTAAAAACCATGTTGATAATTGCTATAATTAAACAAAAAAGTAATAGTATAGGTGCTTTAGTCACAACAGTCACTATGCTTGCAGGAATGCCAATAACTACATAAAACATATATATAAAAAACATGCCGATTTCATTTGCTCCTGGAATACTGGATAATGATTTTGGGAAAATCGTAGCTATAGCAAGAGTAATTATTGGAATAACAAGGTAAATTTGACCAAAAACAAGCCTAAGTATAAACATAAACCCTGTTGCATTTGAAGGAATAATTGATTTAATCAGATCAGTAAATTTAACGGAAACAAATACAATTAAAAATGCTGCTGCAATACTAGCTGCAATATCTTTTAATGAAATTTCTTTTCTGGTCCAATATAAAGATGCCTGCGTTTTAGCATCCTCTACCCCATTTTTTTTGTTATTTAAAAGCTCATCATCATAAGGATGTGTATAATGTTTTTTAAAAAACCCCAATGTAGGAATTGTTAAGAGAATCAAAAAAGCTATAGCCATGTTTAAGTTATCTGCAACTGTTAGAGAACCAATAATGCTCTGATCTACTTCAAATACTTTCGAAAGAGCCACAAAGTTTACACCACCACCAATATATGAACCAGTCATCATGCCTGCTGGTTTATATACTTGAGGGATCAATGTGCCTAAAAGTAAAGAGGCTACGAAGGCTCCAATTATCGTTCCAAGGGCAGAAATATTAAAAATGCCGAACATTCTTCCGGACTCTTTGATAATCCTTTTTATATCAGCCTGGAATAGTAATAAAGTGACACCAAGAGGAAGAATATAATCCCATACAGCATCCCAGACGGGAGATTCCGTTGGTACGATTTTCAAGTTAGTTGCTAAAAGACCAAAGATAAGAGCTATAATAGCTCCACTAATCTTTGATGCCCATTTATACTTTTGTTCGAGGAATATACTTAAAAATGCAGCAACAACCAGGAATGTCCATAAACTCCATGTATCACTAGCAGAAATAAGTGTGTGCATAATACCCCCTAATACAAAAGATTTAGAACCCGTAAAAATTATCTTAAAAATTTCTTTTTTGTCAATAATTTTAATTGTATAATTTATTAAAATTTCAAATTTTATTCTTTTTAACTATGTTTCATATTAAATATATTAATACTCCTGTAAAAAAATTTAAGATTAATTTTTCTTTTAATTTTTTGTTTTTTAAATATATTGATTAACAGCTTTACATTAAAGATAAAGAGAACAAAAAAAAATGAACAAGAACGAAGATAAAATAAGATGTCCATGGTGTTTGAATGATCCCATCTATATAAAATATCATGATGAACAGTGGGGATTACCTGTACACGATGAACTTAAACACTTTGAATTTTTAACTCTGGAGACATTTCAAGCAGGTTTAAGCTGGATAACAATGTTAAGAAAAAGAGATAATTTTGCAAAGGCTTTTTCAAACTTTGAACCAGAAAAAATTGTTAAATATGATGATAAGAAGATAAATGAACTTTTAAATGATAAAGGAATTATACGGAATAAGCTCAAAATAGAATCTACAATAAAAAATGCAAAAGTATTTTTAAAAATTCAACAAAAATTTGGTAGTTTTGATAATTTTATCTGGTCATTTACCGGTGGGAAACAGATAGTTCACCAGAATCACGATGATAAACAGATACCAGTGTATAATGATCTTGCTGAAAAAATAAGCAGAGAACTAAAAAAGGAAGGGTTTTCCTTTATAGGTCCAACTATTGTTTATGCTCATATTCAGGCGATAGGGATTGTTAACGATCACATTGTTACCTGCTTTAGATATGAAGAAGTTCAAAGAGGTATCGGCACCATTATTGAGTAAAACATAGAATAAAAGAAGGTATACTAAGCCTTTATCTTATGCCCAGACTACCCCGACCACCCACCCCAATAGAACTAATTTTGTGGGTTTTCTTTTTATTCTTAGTTTATCTGGTCTTAAATGTTAAGATTTATGGCACTTTGAAATATCCTTTGATTCCATAGCCAGAGAATGCAATTGGAAAATGTATTTTGTGGAATATCTTATCATCTCCCTATATATCTATTTCAATCGAATTTTCCTTTCCTACCTTTACATTATAGATATCATTATTTTCTCAAATCTGGATGTCAAGATATCTTTTATCATGATCACTTATTTTATATGCTTTCACATTATATTTAAAAGCACTACCTGAAAAACTCTAAAAAATAAGGAAAATTGAATTTATAAAAAATCAGATGCTGTTGCTATATTTATAAGTCAAGATCAATCTTGTAATTTATTTCATAACTACATTAATATTATCAAACAAAACTGCTGGGAAACAACCCATTGATGCAAGATGTTTTTCGTTTTCTATGGCTATAACTTTATTTAGAACATCATATATATTTCCTGCAACCATTGAATCATTTACATGGCCTACTATCTCGCCATTTTCAACATATATTCCAGGTGAAAGACCAACCGAAAAGTCTCCATTTGGAATATTGCCTGAATGCGCCCCAAGAACTGAAGGAACTATAACTCCTTTATCAATACTTTTAATCATCTGTTCTAAGGTCAAAGCTCCGGCTTCTATTGTAAAATTTCTAACATCAGGTTTTGGTAATCTGGATATCTCCCGACAGTAACCATTACCTGTGGATTTTGTACCCATCTTTTTTGCTGTTTTTCTGTCAAAATAAAATGATTGTAAAACACCATTTTCAATAAGCATAACTTTAGATGTGACAGTTCCTTCATCATCAAAGGATCTTGAACCAGGCATGGTGTCATCTATCGGGTTATCATAGGCTGTTATCATAGAACTAAAGATTTTTGAACCTATCTTATCTTTTATTGGAGATATATTATAATAAGCATTTTCAGAAGAAAGAGCTGAGATCATCCTCCAGGCTATTGTATAGAAAGCTTCTGGTAAAAAAAGAACCTTCATCTGCCCACCTGGAGGACATACCTGTTTGTTAGAGGAATTGTATAAATTTAGTAATAAATCAAGTATATTCTGGTCAATATTTTTAAGGCTTTTAGAGGCAAAAGCTCTCATAACTGAAGAATATGACCCCGGATAAAGCACCATTGGATAAAGAAAATATGAAGAATTTTTCTGGCTGTAATCCACACCATTTGAGTTTAAGATTCGTATTTCTTCTTTGACCATCCCCTGTTCAAGATTTACCTGCCCATCTGTTTTAGTTTTAAGATAATCAATAGTTCGTTTTGCTTCGTCTACAAGCTGTGATGTCCCAATATTTTCTATAGATTTATCGTAACTATTTAATTTTACGGGGTCCCCTGAATTTGAAATCCCATAAGATCCGTCTACTCCTCCTTTAAGAGAAGTTAGAGCGTTTTTAACAAACTGTTCTCTGTCTATAAGATTTGTTGTATAAGCAAAACCTATTTTCCCATCTTTTATCAATGTCAAAGCAATATTTGAAGCAATTGATGTTTCTATATTTTTTAATTCACCATTTTCAAAACTGACATTTGTCATCTCTTCTTTAATATTTCTGATTAAAACATGATTAGCGTTTTTTTTTGCTATCTGCATCAATTTTTCCATAATCTTCCTCCATACTTACTTTCCAAATTTATGGGGATCTTTTAAATCAAGATATAGATCAGGTAAAATTCATCTTAATGCTACCTTCCACCAACCACAAGCTTCTCAATAAGAATATGAGGAGCTCCATGACAGGATCTAATATTTAACTGCCCTTTACCACAACCACCATTTTTGCATAACTCAAGATCATTTCCAATTGCTACTATATTTTTCAGTGTATCATATAGGTTCCCGGCTATGTTAATATCTTTTATCATACTATCAATCTTACCATTTTTTACTAAATATCCATATTGAGCACCAAACGTAAAATTTTCACCAGCAGTTTGTCCACCCTTAGCATCGCAAAGATAGAGGCCATCACCAAGTTTAGATATCAACTGCTCAAATGTAGATTCGCCTGGTTCAATAAATATAGTTCCCATTCTTATAATAGGAGCATATCTATAATCCTCTGCTATGCAATGACCATTTATAGGTTCTCCAAACTCCGCTGCAGTTCTTCTACTATGAAGTCTACCGGTTAAAATCCCATTTTTCATCAGTTGAACTTTTGCTGCAGCGACTCCCTCATCGTCATATTTATAGAAACCAAGCTGATGAGGTATAGTTGGATCATCTTGAATATTCAAGATATCATTGCCCAATTTGTTGCCAAGCTTCATCCTTTCCCGCATAACCTTTGCATCTTCAATAAGATCAGCTTCTGAAAAATGCCCAAAAGCTTCATGAGTAAAAACTCCAGCAAGGCTCTGATTGAGAATAACATTGTAAACTCCACCTTCAACTGGTTTTGCATTCAAAAGATCTACTGCGATCTTTACTCTGCTTTCAACATATTCTTCTTGATTTCTAACATTTTTAAAACCATCACTCCCACCACAAGAAACACGGACATTTTGTAAAATGTTACCTTTTTTGGCTATTAATATTCCAGAGACACCTGTGGTAACAAGTTTTTCAGATATTTCTGTTCCTTCGGTGTTAACATAGAATCTATTGCGAATAAGGTCAAAAATATGAAAAGTTGTTGATGAAATTTCAGGATTTGCAAGAGCAAGATCATTGTATCTTTTAATAATATCGTATTTTTCTTCTATACTGATTTTTTCAGGATCTTCAGTAAGTGGAGGATTGTAAGAATCTTTTATTACTTCTGATTTTGCAAGAATTACTGGTTTTTTAAGTCTTTTGCCAAGTAAAGTTGCATTTTCAATAGCTGTTTTAATAGCTTTAGGAGCATCATCTATAGAGTTAAACGAAATAGATGAAAAACCTCCATTTTTCAGAACTCTTATAACATATCCATCACTGCTATTATTTCCAATCTGATGTAAATCATGATTATCGAATGAAACAGTGGATTCATCCTTTTTTTCGTATCTTATATCAGCAAACTCAGCTTCAACATTTGAAAGGATCTTCTTAAGTTTCTCTATCATAAATCCTCCCTTTTATCGCTGTACAAAAAAATTCTAAATGCTAAAAGCTCTTCAAGCTCTTTTAGCTATAAATAATATTTAAACGCTTCTCGATTTTTGTGTGGATAAATTATTATTGACTTAAAGCTATGGGCAATAACAAAACTTCTATAATAATCAATTATAAACAAAATACCTGTTAATATAACTTACTGCATATAGTGGAAATTGATATTTTAATGAATAAACAAATTTAAACTATTGAGGATTTGATTTTCTGACAATATCCTTTATTTTCATAATTCTGACAAGATTGGATCTTTCCAGCTCATTTATTTTCATAGAAACTATCTTTATTGCTGATTCTAACTCCGGAATCATAATATATTCAAGAGCATTTACTCTTCTTCTGGTCACTTCTATCTCTTTTGCGAGAAGTTTTACCTCATTTTCAACCTGACTAAGGTTTATAAGGTCTGACACTACCTGAGAAAAAGTATCTATGGCAATATCAAGTTCACAGGGAGTTGATATTTTAGAATATGGCTGTTCTGAAATATTCTCTATATCAACTTTAAATATTGGAATCCTCACTGACATGACATTCTTAAGCTTTTCATTAAGTGAGATTTTTTTTGTAGGCAAAAAAAGAGCATTTGATAGCTCTAAATCATTCATGACACTTCTGGCAAGAACCATTGAAGAATATGCTTTATTAAGCTCCTTTTCAACCTGCTTTCTTAAATTTTTATAACTATCTATTATGGTAAAGAACTCTCTTACCAGTTGATCTTGCTTATCTTTCAAAAGTTTATGCCCTTTGTATGCAAGTTTCAGCCTTTTTTTTAACTGCATAAGCTGCATTCTTGTAGCAGTGACTTTTATATTCATGAATAAATCCTTTGAAATCTAATTTATTTTCAACTTTCTTTTAACTTTATTTACAAAAACCAATGGTTGATAAAATAGGTACCTGGTAAATATATGCTTTTTATCATTTAAATAATAAAATATTCAGTTTAGCATATTAACCGTTGTTCATCCAGAGAAATAGTAGTTATTTAATTCTTTGTCTTATTCATTAACACAAAGAAGCAAATAGCAAGAAGAACAATTTGAAGTATGAATCTAAAATAAAGAATAGCAAAGCCAAATTACTTCAAATACTTTTCTATAAACTCATCTCGTATACGCTTCAACTCTTGCTTTGGAATCATTTTCAGCAATTCCCAGGAAAGATCAAGTGTTTCTACAATGCTCCTGTTCTCATATTCGCCTTGATTGATATATCTCTTCTCAAACTCCTCTGCAAACCTGTAGTATACCTTATCCATATCACTAAGAGCAGCTTGACCAAGGATGGCTTCAAGTTCTCGGGCTTCAAGACCAGCTGCATAACAGGCAAAAAGCTGATTAAAAACATCTGCATGATCTTCTCTTGTTTTATCCTTTCCGATACCCTTATCCTTCAACCTTGAAAGCGATTGCAAAACATCTACTGGAGGATAAATACCATTTCTGTGTAAATCTCTAGAAAAAACTATCTGCCCTTCTGTTATGTAACCTGTTAAATCGGGAATTGGGTGAGTTTTATCATCTTCTGGCATCGTCAAAATGGGGATCTGTGTTATAGAACCTTCTTTCCCTTTTATTCTACCGGCTCGTTCATAGATAGTAGAAAGATCTGTATACAGGTAACCTGGATATCCACGCCTTCCAGGAACTTCCTGTCTGGCTGCAGATATCTCTCTTAAAGCCTCACAGTAGTTGGTCATATCTGTTAGTATTACAAGCACATGCATACCTTTATCGAAAGCAAGATACTCTGCTGTCGTTAGAGCAAGCCTTGGAGTAGATATTCTTTCTATAGCAGGATCATCTGCAAGGTTAATAAATAATACAGTTCTTTCTATGGCTCCAGTCTTCTGGAAATCTTCTATAAAGAATTGAGCCTCTTCAAAGGTTATGCCCATAGCTGAAAAAACAACTGCAAACTTTGTCAAACTCTCACCCTGTTTTTCAAGAACTTTTGCCTGTCTGGCAATTTGAGCTGCCATACGGTTATGTGGCAAGCCTGAGCCTGAAAAGATGGGTAACTTTTGACCTCGAACGAGAGTATTTAATCCATCTATAGTAGAGATACCTGTCTGAATAAACTCATTTGGGTAGTCACGAGCATATGGATTTATTGGAGAACCATTTATATCTCTAGTTACTTCAGCTAAAATTTTCTCTTTTCCATCGATTGGTCTGCCTTGTCCATCGAAAACTCTTCCCAGCATATCTTCAGAAAGAGCTATTTCAACACCTTTTCCTAAAAATCTAACCTTCGACTGTTCAATATTAATACCACTTGATCCTTCAAAAAGCTGCACAAGAGCCATATCTTGATTGACTTCGAGAACTTTACCATTTCTAACTTCACCAGTTTGAAGTTCAATTTCGACTAGCTCCTCATACTTAACATCTGTGACATTTTTAACAAGCATCAAAGGTCCAACAATTTCAGATATAGTCCTGTATTCTTTAATCATGAAAGACTCCTAAATCAACAAGTTTATATCATTCATAAGCTTATATCTTTACCAATTTGTAACTGGCAGCTATCTAGCTATCTATAAATGAAAAGATCTTTCTCCATTTTTTATTCATTGATAGTTATTAAACTATTAAATTAAGCAGAATATTTTTCTCGTAATTCTTTAAATTCTCTATCTATGTCGTTTTTGATAGATAAAATGGTGTCGCATTGAGATTCTTCAATATACTTCATCCTTGCTATCTTATCTTTCACCTGTTGAGAGATAATATCTCTTATTGGAATATTATCCTGAGCTAGTTTCATAGCTTCATCATGAAAATAAAGTATTATTGAAAGCATATTAAAGGACTTCCTGGAGCTTGTATATGTATCGATTTCATGAAATGCATTCTGGTGAAGATAATCTTCTCTAATAGATTTTGCTGTATCCATAAATAATCTATTTTCAGGAGAAAGAGCATCCAGACCAACTAATCTAACTATCTCTTCAAGCTCTGATTCCTTCTGTAATATGCTCATGGCTTTGATTTTTATATTTGACCATTCATCTGCAACATTTTTCTTAAGCCAATCTTTTATATTATTATCGTATAAAGTATAAGAAGTAAGCCAGTCTATCGCCGGGAAATGCCTTTTATAGGCAAGCGTAGAACTTAAAGACCAGAAAACTTTTACTACTCGTAGAGTAGCTTGAACTACAGGGTCTGAAAGATCTCCTCCAGGTGGGGATACAGCCCCGATAACTGTTAATGACCCTTCTTTACCCTGACTTCCGAGTGTTACAACTTTGCCTGCTCTTTCGTAAAATTCTGCTATTCGAGTTCCAAGATATGCAGGATAACCTTCTTCTCCTGGCATCTCTTCAAGTCTTCCCGACATTTCTCGCATAGCTTCAGCCCAACGAGAAGTCGAGTCTGCCATAAGAGCCACTGAATAACCCATATCCCTAAAATATTCGGCGATTGTTATACCGGTATAAACAGAAGCTTCTCGAGCAGCAACAGGCATATTTGATGTGTTAGCTATGAGAATCGTTCTTTTCATAAGTGGTTCACCTGACTTTGGATCTTTTAGCTCTGGAAATTCTAAAAGAACATCAGTCATCTCATTTCCTCTTTCACCACAACCAACATAGACTATAACTTCAGCATCAGCCCATTTAGCAAGTTGATGCTGAACAACAGTTTTACCTGAACCAAAAGGACCCGGAACACAGGCTGTTCCGCCTTTCGCTACAGGGAAAAATGTATCTATAACCCTTTGACCGGTAAGCATAGGCTCGGTAGGATTTTTCTTTGTTTTGTAAGGTCTGGATTTTCTGACAGGCCACTTTTGCAACATTGTAACATTAATCTCTGAACCATCTTCCGATTTAAGAATGGCAATTGTTTCTTTGACATTAAAATCGCCCTCTTTTATAGAGAGAATTTTTCCATTAATGCCAGGTGGTATCATAATATAATGCTTTAATATAACTGTCTCCTGAACGTAACCTATGATATCGCCCTCAAAAACCTGCTGGTTTACATTTACAGCAGGGATAAAATGCCATTTTTGCTCATAATCAATTGCAGGAACCGACACACCTCTTGTAACTAAATCTCCACTTTGAGCTGCTATAAGATCAAGTGGTCTTTGAATACCGTCATATATCTTTGAAACAAGGCCAGGTCCAAGCTCTACAGAAAGAGGATAACCAGTTGAATATACTGGATCTCCAACTCCAATTCCGGAAGTTTCCTCATAAACCTGGATAGATGCTTTATCACCTCTCATTTCGATAATTTCGCCAATAAGGTTCAGTTTGGAAACTCTGACAACATCAAAAAGATTCGCACTTGACATGCCATCGGCTATTATCAAGGGTCCTGCAACTTTTATTATCTTACCTGTTTTCATCAATTCCTCCACACATCAAAAAAATGAACCACCGAGAGCCCTTTCAACCAGCTTTTTCATAGAATCAAAAGCTATATTTTTTTGACTCGATGAACTCGGGACTATTGTAAGTATTGGATAAGGCTTATTTGCAAGGTACTGTTCTATTTCATTTTCAGCTAACATATATAAACTTTCGGTAATATATATAATCTTGTATGATTTTCGTAATATGGATATAATCTTATTTGCCATAATAGAAGGATCTTCTCCTTCTTTTTTTTCAAGGATAAATGTATCAAATCCGATAGCTTTAAAACCAACAACTGTATCTTGATCTCCAATAACAGCTACCTGACTTAAAATAGTACTGGAAGAAATTGAACTATTTTCATTCGACATCTATTTTCCCTTTTTTTTATACTAAAGTTTGCTATGCTAATTTTAAATAAAAATAAAAAAACTCTTTAAAAGGACTAAATAAGCTTTTTGCTTTTGCAAAAACCTTCAAACATAGCTGGTTCTTAACAATTTCGCAATATTTTCTCTTGGTAAATTATTTATTTTGCCAATATAAATAATTTTAAGATTTTTAAGTTCAATCTCTTTAGCCCATTGATAACCAACAATATTTTCTATATTAAAAAATGCAGATCTCAAACCTTCAGAAAGCTGTAATGTTATACAATCATCTATGGCTTTCTCAATCAAAGAAAGATTTTGCTCTTTCTCATAAGTTGAAATCATTTGCTGAATCTCATTATATAGAGGGTTATTTACAAATAAGCCTGTTATATTAGTAAATTTAAGTTCAAAAAGCTGTTCACAAACTTCTTTATCAATGAAATTGGATTGCAATGCAATATTTTCAAAATCATGGTAATCTTTCTTTTCATAAAAGATTCTAATAGAGTTCTTAAGATTCAAAAACCCTGTCATAATGTTGTATAAACTGTATAGAAAGTCAGATTTAAAAGCTTTTGCATAGTTGAAAAGATTGTCATAATAATATTTATCAATCAAAACATCAAATATTGAGGGATTGCATTTTTGGAGATCTAGATTTAATATACTTTTACCAAGCTGATAAAGAAAATCATCAATAGCATAGTTTTCAATCTGCTCTGGATGAACAGCTAAAACCTTAAAAAACTGAAAGAGCTCGCTTTGATTTCGTAAACCATAGGCTGAAAGATTGAGAAAATCTATCTTTTCTGAAGTAATGATCTCTTCTTTCTTATCTGATAAAAATACTGCTTTCACAAGCAGTTTGCAATTCAAACATTCATTTGAAAGATGAAAAAGTGGTTTTATTTCCGGGATATCGCTTACCTCTATAAGCTCATCAATAAGATGAAATAGATGCCACTGCTCCCAATCATATATCTTTTCAAAGGACACTCCACCTTTATCTTCATGCATTCTATAACCTTTTTCAATCAATACAGATAAAAAATCATCAAGCTTTTCATCAAGTAATTCTATATAATCTCCATCTTCCAATAATGCTTTTTCTTTAGACTTTATGACAGCGCTGGCATAGGCAAAATTGTTATTATCTTTTAAGATTATATTAGATAACATGTATGCTCTTCCCTATATGATTTTCTAAAAGATCCTTTTTATGCTTCATAATAGCTTCAAAACTTAGATTTATCTCAACTAATTTTTTTTCATCTTTCAATATGGCTCCTTTTAAAACCTTTACAGGCTGTCCATAGAGCGAAAAATTTCCACCATTTTTATTTAAGGAAGATATAAGTTTTTCGCCAATTTTTTTAATGTCAGTTTCATTCAAAGCTATCTTTTCGCTTTTAGATTCTGAATATTTTGATATAAGAATTATCAAGGATTGAAGATATTTATCATCATCCATATTTAAAATTTGCGAAAATGCCCCCTCGAAAACATCTTCAATCATTTCTCTTTTCTTTTTAAGAATTGCGTTTCTCTGAGCAAGTTTAGCCTCAAGCAAGATAGAATAGTACTTTTCCTCTGTGTTTTTTTCGATTTCTTTGCATTTCTGTTTTATAAAATCTTTAATTTCACAATCAATTTTATCTTTTTCAGCTTTTATTTTACTATCCCATGAGGATTCAATCTCTTTTTTTTTCTCTTCAAAATCTTGCTCTAATTTATTTAAAATTTCAGTAAAACCCATACATCCTCTTTTAGTTTCTTAAAAATTAAATTTATCTCATCACTAATATTATCTCAATATTTTTCGAAAACAGGGAAATAATAAAAAACAAAACAATTGCAATAAACATGAAATCTGAACCCTTTTTCCCCTGTTTTATATTAAGACAACATGGGACAAGATAGATATTTTTTAAGAAAAATTATATCTTAATAAACAAGACGAAAAAAAGTGATAGTAATAAACCAAGTATTGCATAGAACTCAACAAGACCGCCCATTGTGAGAGCCTTTCCTGTTTCAGTTGGCTGTTTAGAAACCAGGTTTATACCACTCGCACAAACTTTACCCTGATAAATAGCGGTAAATAAGCCAGCAAATGCTATAGGCAATGAACCAACAAGAAATTGCAAACCTCTGAAAAAAGTAAGTCCATCAATAATATTTCCGCTAATTATACCAAGTTTATTAAAAATCAAAAATCCAATAATAAATCCATAAATACCCTGTGTCCCGGGAAGTGCGATCAAAGGCAGGTATTGACCAAATTTTGTTGGATCCTCAGAAAGAGCACCAGCTGCAGACTTCGCTGCAATCATGATGCCTATGGCTGAACCGATACCACTTAATATAACAGCTAAAGTAGCACCTAAAATAGCAAGAGTAATACCCATTTAATCCTCCTAAGTAAAAAAACTCTAAATTTAATAATTCTAAAACACTATGAAATAATATTATATTCAATATTTTTTAAGCAAAAAAGTTTAGTATAAATTATGAATTCTAGTTTTATATCCTTTAAATAATTTATCCTGAATTCTGTCATTTATATTACATTATCATGATGTTTCCCCGGGATTTTAAACTTTCAGTTGTGTTTATCAAATTATCAAAATATTTTTCCCGGACTTTCTACTGTTATATATAAAGAATCTATTCTAATCCTTAACTATTATTGAATATTTATAGACGCGTTTAAAAGGCAAAAAAGGTTTTCCACCACCCTCATAAAAGTTTTTAAAGAACTCAACAAATTGAAGTCTCATAGAATGAACAAAACCGCCAAGGCAGTTTAATGCAATATTTAGACCATGAAAAGCGACGAGAATTATAACAGAAAAAATCCAGGATATAGGATTAAACTTGCTTCCTCTTATAAGTTGCGCAACAATATTGGCTACCATGGCTATAACACTTGAAGATAAACCAAGAGCTAGTAACCTTGAGTAAGATAGAATATCTCCCATAATACCTGCAACGTTATAGGCAGCAAAAAATTTACCAAGACCTTTTTCAAATGCAGTTTTTTCTGTATTTGCTGAAAAAATTAAAAGCGAAGCCAAACTTAAACCTGAACAAATACCAAGAATCAGCTTAATATTTGGTTTAATATAAAATCCAAACATAGAGCTAACAAGTAATGAACCAGTTATAGTTATAACAATGTATGCAAAAGTCTGAGTAAAAGCCTTAAGATAGTTTTTAGATTTAATCTGAAGGTACATGGCAACACTAAAAGAAAATGAAACCTGAAAGATACCTATCTGCAAGGCAAGAACAAGAAGCTTCATAGGATTATCAAGAGGAACGAATACAACAAATTTCATAACAAAATCGTAAAGATATGGAACTTTCACCGCAAGAAGATCCAGCCTTGTCCCAAAATAACTTCCTGTTATTATTCCAAACACAACTGTCCAGACTCCACTTTGTAACAGAATATCGATGAGTTGCCGTGTTACACCAGTTTTAAACTGTTTTCTGGCAAGAAGACAGCCAAAAAACAGGACAACACCATAACCAGCATCACCAAGACATATGCCAAAAAGAATAGGAAAAATCCAGGAAATAAGGGGAGTCGGATCTATTTCATGGTATTTTGGTAAAGAATATAGTTCTGTAAGCATTTCGTAAGGTTCAACAAGTGATGGATTTGAAAGATTGACTGGTGGATTATCATCTGGCGAAGGATCAGATATTTTCAAAAAAATAAGATCAAATCTTTCAAGTGCGCTACTAAGTTTTTCAATATTTTTTTCCACCAACCAACCGACAAGATATCTTGTAGAATCAGTCGAAATAAATTTTTCTTCATTTTTGAGTTTCATTAATTTTGCAAAGGTATCATCATAATATGCTTTTAAAGATTTCCCATGAAGTTCAATTATCTCATAGAAAGCAGTTTTAATTCTCGATAACTCATCATTATTTTTATTTATAAGATTCTTATAGCTATTAATTATCTGCGATATAAGTCCTTCTTTTTCTATTATATTAAACTCTTCACCACCATTTTTCCGGAGTATTGTGTAAATATCTTGAAAAATATTATGGAAAGATAAAATAATGAAATATATATTATTATCAACCTTATTCAAAAGATAAATTTCATAAAGTGGCGAAGAAA
Organism: Exilispira sp.; assembly: GCA_012517545.1. Lineage (GTDB taxonomy): Bacteria > Spirochaetota > JAAYUW01 > JAAYUW01 > JAAYUW01 > Exilispira. The sequence continues at coordinate 8,765 of JAAYUW010000165.1, read as the reverse complement.
TATCTTTATCAAGTTCATTCTTAAAATTCATGAATTTGCTTTTAGATATAACAAATAAACGAATAGCGACATTTTCAGTGTCAGCTATATATGAAACCGGAATGGATAAATTTTCTAAAGGAGTAAGTGCCTTGATTCTATCGACTAATTTTTCATTTTCACTTATGAGAATTTTTTCTCTTTCCAGAAGTTTTTCTATCTCTGAAATAAGACTGGTAAAATTTGTGCTCTCGATTAATCTATTGAATTCTGTTCTGGATAGGTGCTCTTTGCTGGAGAAAAACTTATTAACAATTTCAGCTCTGGATTTATCATTTAACTCAACTTCAAGGTTCTTGGCTCGTTGTATAAGTTTATCTATAGAATAAAGTATTGACCTGTAAAAATCCTCAGATTCGTTTAAACTATTCTTCTGAAAAATGTTGCTTTTTTCTAAAGAGTCGAGAGCATCATAGTCTATATGAATAACACCAGATTCCTGCAAAGTTGATACAACTTCCTGGTATTCAAGATTATGAACAATAAGTTCAACCTTTTTGACTTTGTTAACTGACATATTATCCTGCTAAAAATTTATTTAAAAAATTCTTCTATTATATAATCGATAGCTTTTTTTTTCAAATCTGGATCGAGAATAGAGTAATGTTTAATCAACTGCTTTGTTTCATTATTGATATCTTCAGTCTGCTTTTCTATATTAGCTTTTATCTTTTTTTCAGTTTCTACTTCATACTCAGCAAGATACTTTTTTGCCTTTTCCATTTCCAAAGATCTGTATTGATCAATAGAATTTAGCTGTTTTTTCTTTGATTCGAGTATTTTTTCCAGTTTTTCTTTTAATTCTTTTTCTTTATTACTAATTTGAACGATTTCATTTATATCCATGAAGCATCTCCTAAGTTCTTATGTAAATTTTAAATATTTTTTCTTATTTTGCAACTTATTTTACAAATTTTTAATAAGAAAATATTTATTTTTTTTCATAATAGGTTTTATTGACTAATTTTTCTATTCTAAATAAAAGATCATCATAAGAAACGGGTTTTAATATAAAATCACTAATTTATTCTCTTAAAGGATTTTTCTCAAGTTGTTCTCTTTCCTTAACATTTCCGGTAAATATTATGATTGGTAGCTGCTTTTTATCTTTTAACTTCCTTATCTCAAGAAGTGTATCCCAACCTGATATACCAGGCATCATAAGATCCAATAAAACCAAATCGATATTATTATTAGTCTTAACCTGCTCGATGGCATCATAACCGTTGAGGCAGGTAATAACTTCATAATTGTTCATTTCAAGAACCATTTTGACAAAATCAAGAATAACGAGGACATCATCTACTACAAGAATTTTTTTTTGACACAAAATAATTCCTTATTTATTATTACTTGTTGAAATTTTCTAATTACAATTAACTTGCTATTGCTTAAATAAAGCAAAGCCAGCTAATAATATATAAATATACTAATAATATATAAATATAATAAAATAAAAATAGATTAATAATGAAGATTTTATTTAGCTGCTGTAATATTAACATCTTTTATGAAAAAATAAAGAAATCCTGAATTTATTTGTAAATTAATCTTGATATAAATTTAGTTTTGCACTTATTTTTTAAGTATTAAATTTTTTTAAGACTAAAATAATAGAAATTTATTAATTTTTCGTATATTAATATTGCAAAAAACGTTTAATAACCTATTATTTTAACACAAGCCCTATTAGACAAGGAGCCATATGATGTTTAGCAAAAATTCCTTAAATATACTTGAAAAAAGGTATTTATTAAAAGATAAAAATGGACAGATCAAAGAAACTGTGGAAGGATTATTCACGAGGGTTGCTAGAGACATCGCTTCCGCTGAAACTCTTTATAACCCAAAAGTAAATATAGATAAATGGACACAAGAATTTTACGATATGATGATAAACCTGGATTTTTTACCAAATTCGCCTACTTTAATGAATGCTGGAACTGATATAGGTCAACTTTCTGCTTGTTTTGTTTTACCAGTTGGTGATTCTATAGAGGATATTTTTGATGCGGTAAAATATGCTGCAATAATTCATAAAACTGGAGGTGGAACTGGTTTTTCTTTTTCAAGGCTCAGACCAAGAAATGACCTTGTCAAATCAACAGCAGGAGTGTCTTCAGGTCCTGTTTCATTCATGGAAGTTTTTGATGCTGCAACAAATGCAATAAAACAGGGAGGAAAACGAAGGGGAGCAAATATGGGCATTCTGAATGTCCACCACCCCGATATAATTGAGTTTATAACATGCAAAAATAAACTAAATTATCTCACAAACTTCAACATATCTGTTGCTTTGACCGATAAATTTATGAATGCTGTAGAACTAAATGAAGATTATGATCTTATCAACCCAAGAACAAATGAAGTTATCAGAAAGGAATCTGCCTTAAAAGTGTTTTCACTGATAGTGGAAAGTGCCTGGAGAACTGGAGAACCTGGTATAATATTTATTGATGAAATAAATAGATACAATCCAACAATAGAACTTGGACTTATTGAAAGTACTAACCCCTGTGGGGAACAACCTTTACTTCCTTATGAATCATGCAATCTTGGTTCTATCAATCTTAACAATATTTTATCTCTAAAAAATGGCAAATATGCTATAGACTTTGAAAAACTTCAAAAAATAACTTTTTCTGCTGTAAGATTTTTGGATAATGTTATAGATAGAAATAAATATCCTCTTAAACAGATTGAAACAATAACAAAGGAGAATAGAAAAATAGGTCTTGGGGTTATGGGATTTGCTGATCTTCTCTATAAACTTGAAACTCCATATAACAGTGAGAAAGCAGTTGACATTGCTGAACAACTTATGAAATCAATCAGCCAGTACGCTGATGAAGCCTCTATTTCATTAGCAGAGGAAAGAGGTACTTTTGCAAATTGGAACAAATCCATTTATGTCAAAGAAAATAAAAGACTTAGAAATGCGACAAGAACTACAATAGCTCCGACAGGAACTATATCATTGATTGCCGATGCTTCCAGTGGAATAGAACCTATCTTTGCTATAGCTTATTCGCGAAAAGCTATGGATAATTATATTCTTGAATATTTTCACCCATATTGCAGGGAAGTTTTATCTAAATTACCAGGATTTTCAGATGAAATATTAAAAAAAATTGAGGAAACTGGTTCACTAAAGAATATTGAAGGAATTCCACAAAATTTTCAGGAAATATTTGTTACAGCTCATGAAATAGATCCTATCTGGCATGTCAGGATCCAGGCTGCCTTTCAAAAGTATACTGATAATGCAGTGTCTAAAACAATAAACTTCCCAAACGAAGCTACCCGTGAAGATGTTGAAAATGCATATCTACTGGCATATAAACTAAAGTGTAAAGGGATAACTATATATAGAGACGGTTCTCGTGAAGGTATTTTGCAAACAGGAATTTCAAAAGATAAAAACTTGGATGAAATTGATTCTCAAGAAAAGGATAATAAAGATGAGCAGGGGGAAATAAAAACAAGAAAACCACGAAAAAGACCAATAGTTACCCTGGGAAAAACTATTAGAATAGAAACAGGTTGTGGACACCTCTATGTTACAATCAATGAAGATGAGCATGGTTTAGTAGAAGTATTTGCAACAATAGGTAAAGCTGGTGGCTGCGCTTCATCTCAAATAGAAGCTATAAGCAGACTTATATCTCTTTCTTTACGTTCCCATATAGACCCTTATGCAATTTTAAAGCAGCTAAAGGGTATAAGATGCCCAAATCCAACAATCAAACTTTCGGAAAATGGCAAAACTCTCTCATGTGCCGATGGAATAGCAAAAGCGATGGAAATTTATTTAAATGAAAAGGAAACACTTTTTTCAGGAGAATTAATAACTAATTTTGCAAGTTTATCCGAAAATTATAAAGATATTAGCGATGATGCATTAAAAAACGAATCTCTGAATGAAAAATCTGAAAATATGAAAATCAAAGATATCGCGAGGAAAAAGGAAGTTGCAGGGATTTGCCCCGATTGTGGAGGTGTGCTTGTTCAAGAAGAAGGTTGTATAACATGCCATGATTGTGGTTATTCCCGATGTGGTTAATTTTTAAGATAAAAGTTACTTCTTAGCTTAATTTACAATATTATACATGCATTACATTTGAATATGTAAATAACATATCTTATAATGTTATTAGATTGATACTTACCAATAAAAAATATATTTAAAAAAATAAATTTTTTTAAAGCAATAATTTAAAAAGCTTGTTAAGTAAATAGAATTTTATAAATTTATCAGGGTAAAAGAATATGAATATCAAATTAAAAATTTTCCTTTTTTTTATAGTGTTTTTTGCAATATTCTTTGCAATTTTGAATTTTTCAATTTCAAGACAACTTAAAAGTGAACTTTTTCAGAAAACGTCTGAAAATCTTATAACCTCTAACATGTTTTTGATGAAATCCTTAAAAGCGAATATAAGAACAAATAGAGATGCACTTACAGCTTACCTGAATAAGATATACAATCCTGTAAAAAATATTACTCAAAAATATGGAAAAAATGCTGAAATAGAAATAATAAAATTACTTCAACAAAACCCTGACTACTCAAATCCTGACTTCACTATCTACCTTTATGATGGAGATTTTTCAAATCTGCTCTATACAAACAATAACAAATTAAACTCATTTAAGGAACTTCCAACAACTGAAGGCGAAAAGGGTTTGAAAAAATATGCTGCTCCTTCTTTTTCCTGGGAAGGTATTATTTATATTGATAAAGATTACTATCAATATAGGACTCAAGCCATAAAGATGGAAGAAACTTCCAGCCCTCTTTTTCAAATTTTAATAATCAAGAGTAATAACCCTTTTACCAAATATTTAAAAGAATCATTTGATTTTAGAGATTTTCCCTCAAATATTTTTTGTATAGCACTTATTGATGTTTCAGAATTTACAATTGGTTCCCAATCAAATAAAACAGCTCCTTTTGATTATCTTGGAAGTGATCCATCCAAAATTGATTTTACAGCCGCATTAAATGTCTCAGGTCAATCCATCATCTCCAATATTACCACAGGTGAAAGATACCTTTCATTTACATCAGTTCTAGAAGTCTATTATTTTAAAATTGTATCTCTTTTCCCATACTCTAATATAGAAAAACAAATATCAAAGATTACGAACTGGATATTATTGATGAGTCTTATCATGATTGCAGTTCTTATAATAATAACCTATATTTTTATTCAGGTAATAATCTTTAATCCATTAAAATTTTTCAATAAGGTTAACTCCAATATAAGTTCAGGCAATTTATCTGTCGATATTGAACTTAAAAACGATGAGCTTGACCCATTACGCATATCTTTAAAAACTCTTATTCAACAACTAAGATCAATCTTTGAGGAAACCGTAAATCTTTCTAAGGTATTTAACCTGACATTAAACACAACAGATCAAATGCTTAATGAGGAAAGTCAAAAGCTTATTGAATACCAATCTAAATTTAACGAATTAACTGATAATTTTGGTGATATTCTCGATAAATTTAAAAATATTGAGGAGATAGCCGGCACATCGTTGAACTACTCGAAAGATTCTCTTTCAAAAGCCAGCTCAAATATTAAAGTTGTATCTGACCTCATATCAAATATGATAAAAATTAAAGATACATATAGTAAAATACTTCAATTTTCAAATGAGATAAGAGTACTCGCAAATCAAACAAATCTTCTATCACTTAATGCTTCTATTGAGTCTTCTAAAGCTGGAGAATTTGGAAAAGGATTTTCAGTTGTAGCTGGAGAAATAAGAAAACTTGCTTCTAGAACAAAAGATTTTGTTGATAATATATCAAATATGACTCAAGAAATTGGAGGCATGATAATTGAAACTTCTGACTTAACTGGAGAAGTTGAAACTGTTCTAAAACAAATAGTCGGAAACCTTTCAGGCCTTAATGGTCTTATGGAACAGATTCATAATATGATTGAGACTACATATAGTTCTGCAAATAGCTTCAAAACAGATATCCTGCAGACTTCCAATAATCTTACTGAAAGGGTTGAATCTTTCCAATCCATTTCAACCTATTTTAATGATTTGTTGAATGACTTTGATAAAATTATAGAGATGTTTTCATTTTTCAACTTCAAGCCTATACCTATCGAAATACAAACACGTTATGAAAATAAACTTCTTGATACAATTGAAGAAATTGAAAACACAATACTTGTTAACCCATACGAATATGAAATAGGAGACGTTGTTAATATAAAAGATTATGAAATACAATCTATTATAATCAATAATATAAACATAACCACAGATACTTCGCTAGTACAAAGAATGAAACAAACTTACAATGTAGACTTTTCAATATTGCAACTTTCCAGTAGTGGAGAACTTGTAAGGGTAAATACAAGTATGACTGATGCAAAAGGGAACTCACTTGCGGGAACGACTCTTTATAAGAAATCAGTATTCTATTCAACCATAGTCGATATTGGAAAAGATTATATTGGATATCAAAATGTTGATAACAATACCTATTTTACCATTTTTCGACCATACTTCGATGAAGAAGGACATTTTTTATATTGTATCTCTTTTGGTTTTATGATTACAGAGCTAGAACAAGAAGCATCATTATTGCAGGTTGAAGATAATGAAAATCAAAATTTAAATTATGAAAAACAAATTTCGTTTGAAGAAGATGGTAAAAAGGAAATTTCAAAGACTGATATAGAATCAGATAAAATATCACCCGAGATAGATGATATCAAAGAAATAGATTTAAAAGAATAAAAACTAATTTTCCTTAACCAAATCTTTTTTTATGCCACTTCCATGCTGTATCAATTATAGAAGTCAAATTATGCTGAGGTTCCCATTTTAATATTTTTTTTGCTTTATCTGAAGAAGCAATAAGTACTGGTGGATCACCTTCTCTTCTTTTGCCTTCAATAACATTTATCTTTTTTTTGGTTATCTCTTCCACTTTATTAATTATTTCTCTAATTGAATAACCCTTTTCACTTCCTAGATTAAATATTTCTGATTTATTGTTTTCAAGAAGATATTTTGCAGAAAGAAGATGAGCAGACGCAAGATCTTCCACATGAATATAGTCTCTTATACATGTTCCATCATAAGTTGGATAATCTGTACCAAATATTTGAAAGTATTCTTTTCTACCTAAAGCAACATCCAGTAAGTTTGGTATTATATGAGATTCTGGCTGATGAGCTTCTCCTGTTTCTAAAGTAGGCAGTGCCCCACTTGCATTGAAATACCTCAAAATCACACTTTTCAATCTTTTTTTTTGTTCAAGATCCTGTAATACATTTTCAATCATCAATTTTGACTTTCCATAGGGATTTATTGGAAAACAGAGAGACTCTTCATCGATTGGTATTTCATCGGGTATTCCATATACAGCAGCTGAAGAAGAAAAGATAAAATATCTACACCCGGAATCTATACAAGCTTTTAGTAAAGATATGGTTTTTGCAGTATTATTCTCATAGTATACTTCAGGGTATAATACAGATTCAGAAACTTCAATAAAAGCTGAAAAATGAAAAACTACATCTATCTTTCTTCTCTTAATAAGAGAAGATAATTTATCATAATCACCAATATCATAATTATAAAATTCGAAGTCAGAAACCACTTTACCATCGGATTTAGAAAGGTTATCAACTATAATTGGATGATATCCTTCTTTTTTTAAGCAGTAACAGAAGGAACTCCCAATATATCCAGCACCACCACAGATTAGCATAGGATCTGAAATTGCCATTTTTAACCCTCAACTAATTAAAAAAGACGAAACTCTAGTTTCATTTTTATTGATGAACAAAATGAAACTTATAAGGAATCTAAACATAACCGAAGATCTTTAACATTTAAGAATAGTGATCGTAGATAAAAAATACAATCAAAATACAATAAATATAGCTAAGGTAAAATTATTAGGTCAAAGTCTCATAATTTATTACCAGGTCATTATTGTTGCATTTTTATAAGGTAAAACTCTACTCTTCTATTCCTTCTTCTACCTTCTTCAGTATCATTGGAATCTATAGGATTCTGTTCCCCCATTCCCTTATATTCCAGCCTATTTTTTGGGAAATCATTCCTGACAAGATAATCATATACCGCTTTAGCTCTAAGCTCAGAAAGTTTCAAATTATATGCATCATCACCCGTTGAATCTGTAAACCCGACTATCATAATCCTGTAATCAGGAAATTTGAGTAACTTTTTAATAAGCAGATCGAGAATCTTGTAATGAGAAGGCTTAAGTTTTGTTGAATTTAAATCAAACTCAATTGAGTTTATTATAATCTTATAACCTATGTCTGTTTTGAGGACAAGGATATCTACAGTGAAGTTTTCCTGTTTTGTAATTGAATTGCCCACAACATCTATCGCCGTTAAGGTCAAAACATAGTCGGTAGCGGAATCTACCATAGAATCTGGTTCATCTCCTTTCCCATCCCATTGTATCTGGTTTGTAGCTTTATTGTCATTAACTTTGCTAAATTGAAAAGTTTTAAATGGTTTTACAGATTTTTTCCCATCTTCATATAATCTATAAATCCTTATAGTATATGAATCAATATTTGAAAAATCCTGTAAACTATATGTTATATATAAGGTATCTTTTTCCCCATCTCCATCAGGTGAGAATAGCTCTGGTTTCAAGACAAGATCTGTCTTAGGAGGAGTTAAATCAATGTAAATAGTAGCTT
>JAAYUW010000015.1 GCA_012517545.1 Exilispira sp. | reverse complement strand
TGGAAACACAATATACATAGATAAGAAGCTAATATCTGGACTTATATCGACACATAATGGAGTAATAGGGGATATAAACCAGATGGCAGTATTAACAGCTAAGATCGGGCATGAATACAAGCATGATGGGGAAAATGAGGTTGATGAAGAGGTAACAAAACAAGTACAGGGCATATTAAGTGCTAATCCATCTTTATCTAAAACGCAATTAAGGGAGTTATTGCTATCCCAGGGGATGGATGAAGATGATGTAGATAAGGCTATAAGCAATGTATTTGAAGACATCTCCTGTCATGCATTTGAAGCAAGCATATGGGGTGGGTTAAAAGATACATTTGGGGTAAGCAATTTTGAAGAAGATGCAAAGTATTTGGCGTATTACTCAGGGGATAAAGATTTTTTCACCAAATATGTAAGCTCATTTTACATGCTTGGACAGGAAAAAGATGTTGGAAATATTAATAAAAGTGATAAAGAACAATATGAAGCACTAATTAAAGAATATAAAAGTAAAGCAAAAGATGGAATATTGATTAATCTTAAAGATAAAAAAGCAATACAGTTATTGTATGATGCAAGAAATAGTTATATTAATAAAATTGGTGTGGATAAATATGATTTAAATCTTTTTGATAAAGATATGCAATCTTTTTATGGATTGACTATAAAAGAGAGAAATAACGATGATAAGACTCTAGAAGTTGATTATGAAAAATTAATAGGTGATGGTGCAAAATGGGATTTTACTGATGCAGAATGGAAAGAAATTCTTGGTAAAGAAAATCCAACACCAAAAGAAAAAGAGGAATATTTAAAAATTTTATATGGTAAATCTTTTGATAATGTTTTTAAGCTTTTATTTAACAGTCATGAGTTAAGGGAAAATTTTTCAATAATAAAAACAAAGATTGCAAGTAAAATCGATACAAATACAAATAACATTTACAACAACTCTATGGTATGGATGCTTGAGTTATATAAACCAATGGATAAGCCTGAAGATTATCCTGATTCTTACAGTTACGGGAACAATTTACCTTCTATTGTAGTTGATTATTATAAAGCTAATCAAAATGGTAGAATGAGTTTTCTTGAATATTATATGCATTGTGAAAAAAGTGATTTATTAAAAGTTGGTGATTTATTAAAGGACCGAAAAATAGTAGTTGCTAAGGGTGCTAACTTTACGGCAAATATATGTTTGCTTATAAATGTGCTTTCTATGGCAGATTTAATTGAAGAAGATGCTGTTAAACTTCAAAAAGATCTTAATATTTCTGAGATATATTGGAACTCTGGTTATCGCTCACAGCAAAATAATATTTTTAATGGAAGAAAGACGCAAAATCATCCTGGAAATGTAGCTATAGATTTTAATTTTGGAGCATCAGTTAATGGAGGAGAGATAAAAACAATTCCTAAAGAAATATTAGTAGCATATGAAATGAAAATGAAAGCATTTAAAGGTATTGAAATTCCACAAGGAAACTTTAGCCATGTAGATAATGACTGGTCTAACACAAGAAAAGCTGTTCCAAGATATTTTTTTCCATCATCAAAAGAAAATCTTCAAGAATGGTTGAAATTGTTAAAAGAAAAATATAACATTGAATTGCCCAAAAACTTTGTCGATTCAAATGGTAATATTAATGCTGAATATACAGAAGATAATAAAAAAGAATTTTTTTGGTTATTAGATAATTTTTATGAATCAATAATTCAAACATGGTTTAATTCAAACTTTTTCTAAAAATAAAAAAGGAGCAAAAAAAATGAAAAAGTATATTTTTATTTTTATCTTCATCTTATCTATTTTTACTTTGTCATTAAATAATGATATAATAAAATATGAAAAAATTGGAGGAAATGCAGGGGCATCTTGTTCTTGCGGGTATGCTTATTCTGATAATTATTATTTGATAGGCCGTACTGATTCTATTTCTGGAGA
>JAAYUW010000164.1 GCA_012517545.1 Exilispira sp. | reverse complement strand
GCTGTTGGTGCTGCTATACAGGGAGGAGTCCTTGGAGGAGAAGTCAAAGATATACTTCTTCTTGATGTTACACCTCTATCGTTAGGTATCGAAACCTTAGGTGGAGTATTTACAAAGATAATAGAGCGTAATACTACTATCCCAGCCAAGAAATCTCAGATATTCTCTACAGCTGAAGATAATCAAACTGCAGTTACTATAAGGGTATATCAGGGTGAGCGACCTATGGCAAGGGATAATAAGTTCCTTGGTAACTTTGATCTTATAGGGATTCCACCTGCACCAAGAGGTATCCCTCAAATTGAAGTCACTTTTGATATTGATGCAAATGGCATACTTCATGTTTCAGCTAAAGACCTGGCTACAGGAAAGCAACAAAAGATCCAGATTGAAGCAAAGTCCGGTTTAACTGATGCTGATATTGAAAAGATGGTTAAAGAAGCTGAATTGCATAAAGAAGAAGATAGAAGGAAACAGGAACTCGTTGAAGTTAAAAATGAAGCAGATTCGATGATTTACTCTGTTGAAAAGAGCCTTAGAGAATATGGTGATAAGATTAGTTCAGAGGAGAAAAATAAGATAAATGATGCTATTGCAGAGTTGAGAGCTAAAATGAGTTCAGAAAATATAGCAGATATACGAAATGCCATTGAAGACCTTAAAAAAGCTAGTTATTCAATGACAGAAAGAGTATATCAGGAAGCTTCAAAGCAGCAACAAGCTAATCCTGAAGCATCAACTGCACAAAGCGCCGAAAATACTTCTGATTCAAGTGATAAGAAAGATGATTCCGTTGTTGATGCAGATTATGAAGTTGTCGATGATGAAAAGGACAAGAAATAATTCTGGTTTTATACAATTTATTTTATTACTAAATGCTTAAAATAGGACCTATAAATGTCTGCGAAACGAGATTACTATGAAATTTTGGGAGTTAATCGAAATGCTACAAAAGACGAAATAAAAAGCGCGTTTCGTAAACTTGCCATGAAATACCATCCGGACATGACTAAAGGTAATAAGGAACTCGAAGAAAAGTTTAAAGAATTGGCCGAAGCTTACGAAGTTCTCTCCGATGATGAGAAAAGAAAGATGTACGATACCTATGGTCATGCCGGTATGGATTCAAGAGGATTTGATCCTTTTTCAAATTTTTCAAATGTTGATGATATCTTCTCCGAATTTTCAGATATCTTTTCTTCATTTTTCGGTTCTGGATTTTCTTCAAGAAGTGGGAGAAGTTCATCACATGCAACTAGAGGAAGAAGAGGACAGGACATTGTACTAGAACTTGAGATAACTCTTAAGGAAGCTGCTACTGGAGTTGAAAAACTTGTTGAAGTTGCAAGACATTCTTCCTGTCCAACTTGCAATGGTTCAGGTGTACAACCAGGATTCAATAAAGAAACCTGTACTGTTTGTAACGGATCCGGACAGCAAATATCAAGGCAGGGATTTTTTACAATTTCAACAACTTGCTCAAAGTGTCATGGAACTGGTGAAATAAATAATCATCCCTGTAAAACTTGCCTTGGAACTGGATTGGTTGCTGATAAAAAGTCTGTAAAAGTTAAAGTTCCTAAAGGGGTTGATACAAATACTAAACTCAAAATAAATGGTGAGGGGGAAGCTGGTACAGATGGAGCTGCAAGTGGTGACCTCTATATTGTTATTAAGGTTTTGCCAGATAAAACTTATAAAAGAGAAGGACCAAATCTTTATTCTAAAATAATAATTCCATATCACAGCGCTATTTTAGGAGATGATATCAAGATAAAAACTATATATGATAAAGAGGTTATCTTACATATTCCTCCTAATACAAAATCTGGAACTACATTCAGGTTACGACATGAGGGAATATATGATATTCACGAAAGCATTATCGGTGATCTTTTTGTGCAGGTTGAAATCATGGTACCTGATCATCTTTCTACCGAAGAGAAAGAACTGATAAAAAAGTTGAAACAGATCTCATCTAATAAAATTGAACTAAAATCTATGTGAAAAAAAGCCCTGATCTTCAGGGCTTTTTTTTTAAACTCTTTCTATTGCTATAGCTATTCCCTGACCTCCACCGATACAAAGGGAAGCCACACCTATCTTATTTTTTCTTTTAATCATCTCATAAAGTAGAGTAATTATTATCCTTGTTCCAGAAGCACCGATAGGATGTCCTAGAGCAATTGCACCACCATTTACATTTACTAACTGGGGATTTATTTCAGGCAAATCTTTTAGAACAGCAAGGGATTGACTTGCAAAAGCTTCATTCAACTCCCAGAGATCAATATCAGAAAACTTGAGCCCTGATCTTTTAAATAAATTCTTAATCGCTTCGACAGGACCCACTCCCATAATTTCAGGTGGAACACCACCAAAGCCATATTCAACTATTCTTGCAAGTGGTTTTAAATTATATTTCTTGACAGCATCAGCAGATGCTAATATAAGTACTGCTGCACAATCATTTATACCAGAAGCATTTCCGGCTGTAACAGTGCCATCTTTCTTAAATGCTGGCTTTAAAGCGGAGAGTTTTTCAAGAGAAGTTCTTCTTGGGTGTTCATCTACCTCAAAAATAGTAACATTTCCTTTTTTATCCTTTATTTCATAGCCCACTATTTCATCTTTAAATCTACCAGATTCTATAGCAGCGAATGCTTTTTCCTGCGATTGATAGGCAAACTCGTCCTGTTTTTGTCTTGTTATATTGTATTTTTCAGCAAGATTCTCGGCTGTAATACCCATATGATACATATTAAAAATATCTGTTAAACCATCAAAAACCATATGATCAATTATTTCAGCATTACCCATTTTATAACCATACCTTGCCTTTTTCAAAAGATAAGGCGCCATATCCATATTTTCAATACCACCGGCAGCTATAATTTCGGCATCTGAAAGCAAAATAGACTGAGTAGCCAATATGACAGATTTCATTCCAGAACCACAGACTTTATTTACAGTAAAGGAGTTTACCGATACTGGAAGACCAGCTTTTATTGATACCTGTCTTGCAGGGTTCATTCCCTGGCCAGCTTGAAGAACATTTCCTAAAATCACCTCGTCAATATTATCTTTTGAAATGTTTGCCTGTGATATAGTAGCATTTAAAGCTGCCACACCAAGATCTACTGCCGGGGTGTCCTGTAAAGTTCCACCGAATGTTCCTATAGCAGTTCTTTTAGCTCCAACAATAAAGACTTCTCTTAATTTGTTCATCTAAGCCTCCTGAAATATTTTAAATAGGCACGATTAACTTGAAACTCATTTTTTTAGTTATAATAAAACTACAGGCAATTATTAATTCCTGCGATTGACAGTTTATATTACTAAAATATATATCAATAAAATCCTATTTTATAATGAGTTTTTGTCAATTAAATTTGCATTATTTTAATTTATGTTAATCTGGTAAGTGAGTATTTTGATTTTTTATTCACTGATAAGAGAAATTAAAAGATCTACAGTTTTTTCCATCTCTTCTAAAACAGCAAACTCATATCTCGAATGATATAAATAACCACCAGTCCAGATATTTGGACAGGGCAACCCCATAAATGATAATCTTGCTCCATCTGTCCCACCTCTTATTGCTTCTAATTTTGGTTGTATACCTATTTTATTACAGGCTTTTATAAGTCTATCTAAGGCTTCAGGATTTTCATCTATTATCTTTTTCATATTCAAATATGCCTGATTCCACTTTGTTTCATAGTGAAAACCAGGATAATCTCTCTCGATTTCTTTTAAAATTTCTTCAACTTCTAAAACCATTTTCTGTGCATTTTCAAGAATAAAATCTCTCACTATTAGAGTTATTTTTACTTCGCTAACATCGCCAATAATGGAATTCGGATGGATAAATCCCTGCATTTTCTCAGTTCTTTCAGGACTTTTGAGAAGATCAAGTTTACTTATCAAAAAGGAAGCAACTCGTATTGCATTTACCATCTTATTCTTAGCATTTCCTGGATGAGTGTTAAAACCTTTAATACTTATAGTTCCATTGATTGCATTAAAGTTTTCGGCTTCAATTATTCCGAATCCACCACCATCAAGTGTATATCCATACTCCGCTGGCAAAGAATCTCTTTCAAAATACTCCGTTCCGTTTCCAACCTCTTCATCTGGCGTAAATAGTAAATAAATATCCGGATGAGAGATAGCAGGATTATTCTTAATATAGCTTGCAGCAGTTATTATTTCAGCAACTCCAGCCTTATCGTCAGCTCCAAGTAAAGTTTTACCGGATGCTGTTATCAAGGTTTTTCCTTTTTTAGTAGAAAGTTCTGGTAAAATTTTATCGTTTAATATTAGATCCTTATCATCCGGAAAATGAATTTCTGAGCCATCATAATCATATATTATCCTTGGAACAATGTTAGCTCCACTTTCTTCAGGTGAAGTGTCGATATGAGCTATCAAAGCAATAGGTTTGGTATTCTTTATATTTCCATCTATCCTGGCTGTAAGGTAGTACATTCTTGAAAGCTTTACCTCTGATAGACCTAACTGAATAAGTTCATCTTTTAATTTAAGCATAAAAGATTTTTGAGATTCAGTGGATGGGTATGTATTTGATTCAAATGAAGATTGTGTGTTGATCTTGCAATAAGATATAAAGCGTTCTAAAAGTTCGGGATATTTCATAAGACCTCCAAAAAAAATTGCAAAGTTGACAGATAAATAAAATCCTTTATTGATAATAAAAAAATAAATAATATTTGCAATTGTTTTTAAATTTCACTTATTTACCAGGAGATGTGATATATTATTTAAAAGTTTTCTCCTCTTTTATTGAATGTCTTCTAAATTTGATGATTCAGATGTAATATATTTTTAAAAGTTTTCTCCCAGAATTTTTGATTTTAAACTTTAGACTATTATATAGTCAAATTTTTTCCCGGACTTTAGACTGTATTATAAACGCAAAACATTGAAAAGCCTTATTTACAGTTAAAGAGTAAAAGAAATGGAAAACAGTAAAGATGATGACATTGCTATTGATTTTTTCAATGCAATAAATGATTATTTATACTTGATAGAAAAGGATTATACGAGTAAATCGGTTATTAAGCTTATAGGTGATAGATATAAACTCGATGGCATTAAAAGAACAATTTTACAAAGAGGTATAGATAAAAAAAAGATTATATATGCTAGAAATATTAAAAAGATAGATATCGCAGAGATTAATAATAGAAATGTTTTTATCGATGGATACAATCTTCTTTTTACTATTTCAAACTACTTTCAGGGGTTGTTTATCTTCATAGGTATGGATGGATTTATAAGAGATTGTGCAAATATAGGTGGTAGAAATAAGGGAAAACTTTATTATGCTGATTTTTGCAAAATAGTTTATGAGTTTTCGAAGTCTTCTCTTCCTTCAAGTATCAATATTTTACTTGATGCACCAGTTTCAAAATCAGTTGAAGACAAAAGATTAATTGAACAATTTTTCTTATCAAATATGCAAAATCCGATAAATTTTAAGATAGATCTTATTAAAAGTCCCGATAAGTATTTATCAAATCTTGATGATCAGAATGTTGTAATAACATCAGATTCTGCTATTTTAAATAAAACATCGGCATATATTTTTGATCTATTTAGATGGTTTATTGAAAAAACCGATAAAACTATTTTTTCGTTAGAATACTTGCTGAGATAAAGGAAAATTATGAAAAAACTTTTGACAATAGTTGGTGCAAGACCTCAGTTTATAAAACTTGCACCAATGGCTCAGGCTATAAATGAACATAATGCTTCTTCTTTAGATAAAAAGATCCAGCATATCATAGTTCATACAGGGCAGCATTATGATTATAAGATGAGCAAGGTTTTTTTTGATCAATTGAAGATCCCGAATCCAGATTATAATCTTGAAGTGGGTTCCGCTTCTCACGGAAAACAAACCGGACAGATGCTAGAAAAGATTGAAGAAGTTATCTTGAAAGAAAAACCTGATATGACAGTTGTCTATGGGGATACAAATTCAACTTTAGCTGGTGCGCTTGCTTCAGCTAAGCTTCATATACCTGTTTCTCATATAGAAGCGGGACTTAGAAGTTACAACAAAAAAATGCCGGAAGAAATAAATAGAGTGCTTTCCGATTATATTTCAACTCTTTTATTTTGCCCAACACAAAAAGCTGTCGAAAATCTCTTAAAAGAATCGATAAAAGAGAATATCTATAATGTTGGTGATGTTATGTATGATGCTGCTTTGTTTGCCTTGAAAGAATCTGAAAATATGAAGATCGAACTCGAAAATTTTGGTGTGCATCATAAAGAATATATTCTCGTGACCATCCATCGTGCTGAAAATACAGATGATTTAGATAGATTGGAGCAAATATTTGAATCTTTGATTAAATTGACAGAAAAAAATTTAAAAATATTGGTTCCTCTTCATCCAAGGACATTGAAGAAATTGGATTTACTTCGAAAAGATTTGAGAAGCAAACTTGATAAGATCAATATAATCGAACCTCTTTCTTACTTTGAAATGCTCAGAGCTGAAAAAAGTGCAAAAGTCATACTTACAGATTCCGGTGGAATTCAAAAAGAAGCCTATTTTTTTAAAGTTCCATGTGTTACCATGCGAGATGAAACCGAGTGGACTGAACTTCTGGATTGCGGAGTAAACTTTCTCGTTGGTGCTGATACGAAAAAGATAGTGGAGACTGTTTCTTTTGCATTATCCGGTGATCAGTTTAATTTTGATCAAAATCTCTATGGCGATGGAAAAGCTTCTTTTAAAATAGTTGAGAAGATATCAAAAAATATTTTTTAAAGATCTATCTTTTTCCTTTAGGGTCAATATATCCGATATCATTCTGCATTTTTGATCTATTTTTCAATTTTTTTTTCTTTATTAAACCATAAAATGGGACAATTTTCATTGGAATCCAGCTATTATCAACTGGTATAAGCCTTCTTATTGAACTGTACTTTTTAACACCAAAAATCCATCTTACTTTATCAGTTAAGGCATAGACAGATTCTGTATATGAAGTATCTGAATGAGCACCAAATGGCTTATTCCAACCACCGGTTTTTTCAGAAATCTCCCTTTTAACTATTATAGCGGCACCTTCCACTCTATCAGGGATGGAAAAAAGCGAGACAGGTCTTTTTTTTTCTATAATATTTTTAAACCATCTTTTAATCCAGATGAAAAATCGCATCGGCATCTTTAACCAGAATATCTCTGGTAAATTCTTCAAAAAAAAGGCGTAACTTTGTGAGTATTTTGCAGGTAATACAGGATATTTAACCTCGAAAGGGTAAAGCATCATACATAAAGTGGCATCATATTTGTTTTCAATTATTGGTTTTGCCATTTTTTCTAAGTAATTATACGAATAAGCTGTATCCCCATCTGTGTGCAAGATTGCCTTTCCATGACTTTTTGAAAATCCAAAATTTCTCATCTGTGATACATTCAGTTTTTGCTCATTTTTTAAAATTGTACAGTTAAAGGAACTGGCAATTTCAACAGTTCTATCTGTAGAGTTGTCATCCACGACAATAACTTCAGCAGTCAAATCTGTTTTTTGATTTTTAATGCTTTCAAGAGCAAAATAGATATATTTTTCTTCATTATATACAGGCATTATTATTGAAACATCTGGTTCATACATCGTATTTGATTTAATGATCTTCATTCTTTAACCTTTTTATAATATTAAAAAAAATTTTCTTAGACTCATAGATAAGTTGTATAACTTATAAAAATAATAAAAATAAAGTCAAAATAAAATTTTAATCTTTTTATGTTCTTCTGCTATTTTCAGCATCTTTTATCTTTATATGGCTTTGCAATATAAACAAGTTGGTACTCTATCGCTATTCGCTTGTTTATACGGTCAAGCTGTATAAGTAAAAGAAACGAAGAGGCAAGTTTATCAATTGAATTTTGCTTTTTTATCTTATTAATTTCTTGTTTTCAACTTTTAACTTTATACTGTTATGCCAGTAAAGTTTATTCCCGTACTTTCGACTTTTGACTGTCATACTTTTGCACCTCGTACTTTTGTACTATATAATAGTTTATTGACATTGCAAAAATTTAACTAATATTACAAAAAACAATATATTTACCAATATAAAATAAATAAAGTTGGTTCATTCTATGTATGCAGCCTTTACTTTAATTATAAAAAGTACGTGTTAAACGTAGTACTAAAAGTTCAATATTTGAAAAGAAAACATATCTTGTAAGATCTCTGGAGGATAAATGAAAGAAAAAATTAATGAAATTACAGATAAGAAAATATGTGTCCTTGGCGATATCATGCTGGATAAATACATTTATGGTAAAGCTAGTAAGATATCACCCGAAGCTCCAATACCCATAGTTCTTGTTGAAAAACAATACAAGTCTTTAGGTGGCAGTGCTAATGTAGCATCTAATATAAGAAATCTTAACCTTCAATGCTTAATAATTGGAAGGATTGGATTGGATGATGATGGCAAAATAGTCGAAAATCTATTATCTGAAAAGGGGATAAATTACAAATTAATAAGAGATGATCTTCCAACAATTTCAAAAACAAGGGTGATTTCATCAAATCAACAGATGATACGATTGGATGTTGAAAAGGTAACTCCGCTAAAAGATAAACAGGAAAAAGAAATTATAGAATTCTTCAAAGAAAACTGCAAAGATTTTGATATTGTACTAATTTCAGATTATGCAAAAGGTTTTTGCACCGAAAATCTTTGCCATCAAATAATTCAAATTTCAAATAAAAACGATATAAAGGTGATAATAGACCCGAAGAAAAGAAACTGGAAAAAATATGAAGGCGCCTATCTTATAACTCCTAATCACTTAGAACTGATAGAATTCACTGGAAAAGATATAGAAAATAAAGACTTTGAGATAGAAAATGTATTATCTGATATTTATAAGAATCTCAATATAGATAATATAATTGTTACCAGAGCTGAAAAGGGGATGAGTTTATATGATGGCAAAGATTTTGTGCATATTCCAGCGGTTCCAATAGAAGTTTTTGATGTTTCTGGAGCTGGTGATTGTGTTATCTCCGTCATTACCAGCTGTTTATCCTCAGGTTATTCTTTACTTGATTCGGCAGAAATAGCCAACAAAGCAGCAAGTATAGTTGTTCAAAAGGCTGGAACTGTTCCTATTACATATGAAGAGTTTATAAATATCATAGAAAAAACAAATCAATCTAAAACTTGTACCTTCGAACAGATAAAATTGATAGTAAATGACCTGAAGAGAAAGGAGAAAAAAATAGTTTTTACAAATTGTTGTTTTGATATTCTGCATGCTGGTCATATCAAATATCTCGAAAAGGCTAAAGAACTGGGAGATGTCTTAATTATCGGACTGAATTCTGATAGTTCAGTTCAAAGATTGAAAGGAAAGAAAAGACCGCTGCAAAATCAAACTGATCGCGCATATATTCTTTCAGCACTGGAATGTGTCAACTATATTGTTATATTTGACGATGACACACCTCTTAATCTTATCAAGATAGTCGAACCAGATATCCTGGTTAAAGGTGGCGATTACAATATAGAAGATATAATCGGTAGAGAGTATGCAAAGCAAACAATTACAATCCCTTTTATTGATGGAAAATCAACTTCAAATATAATTAAAAAGATTCAAACGGAGGATTTATGATTATAGTTACTGGAGGAGCTGGTTTTATTGGAAGTAACCTTGTTTATAATCTAAATCAAAAAGGAATAACGGATATAATAATTGTTGATAGTTTAAACTCTCCAGAAAAGGTAAAGAATTGCAATCGTAACAGGTTTAAAGATTTTATTGACAAAAAAGCGTTTTTACAAAAGTTAACTTCTCTTGGAAAAGTGGACCTTATCTTACATCAAGGTGCCTGTTCAAACACAATGGAATCGGATGGGAATTATATTCTGAACAATAACTTTGAATATACAAAGGAGTTATTTCATTTCTGCCAGAAACAGAAGGTCAGATTCATATATGCATCTTCAGCTTCTGTTTATGGAAATGGAACTTATGGTTTTAAAGAAGACACAGATGCTGAAAATCCTTTAAATTATTATGCTTTCTCTAAGTTTTTGTTCGATCAATACCTTAACTCCTTTAAAAATTTGGAATCTCAGGTAGTTGGTCTTAGATATTTTAATGTATATGGACCTTTCGAAAATCATAAAGGAAAAATGGCTTCAGTGATCTGGCATTTTTATAAACAGGCAAAGGAAGAAAAGAAAATAAAACTTTTTAGAGGGAGTGAGAATTTTAAGAGAGATTTTATATATGTTAATGATATTATTGATATAATATTTTTCTTCATAGAAAATCCTGCTATTTCGGGTATCTTTAACTGTGGAACTTCAAATGCAGAAAGTTATTATACAATAGCCAATATTATAAAAGAGTATGTTCGTAATGAGCTCTGTATAGACTGTGAAATAGAACAAATCCCATTTCCAGATGATCTTGTTGGTAAGTATCAACAGTTTACTAAAGCTGACATAGATAAACTAAGAGCTGCAGGCTATAAAAAAGCATTTACCTCTATAAGAGAAGGAGTACTACAGTATCTTGATCTATTAAATAAAAATGAAGGAAGAATGAAATGTCAATAGATATCGATATTTCTTCCTGCGTATTTATTTTACTTGCTGCCGGGAAAGGCACAAGATTTAAAAATACTGATGATAACTATAATCTTCCCAAGCAATTTCATAGCATCAATGGTAAACCCATTTTTATTTACTCGCTAATGACTTTTTTAAAATTTTGTAGTGAAAGAGGAGGTGGAAAAATTTTGCTTGTTGTACCTGAAGGATATGAGAAATACACATTGCAGATTACACAAAAGTTTTTAATGCAAAAAAATACTATTGAAAAAGATCAAAAGGGTGTTGATGGTATCTGCAACTTTGATGAAAATATCATAGAAATTATCACTGGAGGAAAAAGCCGAGCACATAGTGTTTACAATGCAATAAAGTATATTGAGGATAGAAAAAGAGAAGATATTAATTTTAGAAAAATAAAATATGCAATGATTCATGACAGTGCAAGGCCTTTTTTAAATGAAAAGATTCTTTCCAATATTTTAGATGAACTAAAACTGAACAATAATATCACAACAGCAATACAATCTACTGATACAATCTGTATGGGTGAAACCTGCTCAAGTCTTTTTTCAAAAGAAAACAGATATGCAAATATTAGTCTTGATAAAAAACAAAATGTGATAATAAAAAAATATTTAGATAGAGATAGATGTTTTCAAGTGCAAACTCCACAGGCGTTTGATTTTGAACTATTATCAAAAGCTTATGGTAAGATTTTTAAAAAGATAAAAAGTTCATCGAAAATAAAGGAAAATAAAAATAAAAAAGATTTAGAAAAAGTTTTGAAGTTGAACAACTTTACAGATGATTGTTCACTTGTTAAAAATATTTGCAGGGGTAAAATAAGTATTGTAAAAGGAGATAGTCTTCTTTTTAAGATTACCTATCGCTCTGACTTTTATCTTGCGGATTATATTGCCAAAAATCAGGAGATTTTTAGCGATTATTTTAAACAGGATAATTAGAATTTTACATTTATTTCATAACAAGAGGTCACTGTGGAAGGAAAAAATAATAAAATTTTACAAAATGTTGATAAAATATTCGAAAAAATAGAAAAGAATCATAA
This sequence comes from Exilispira sp., assembly GCA_012517545.1. Taxonomy (GTDB): domain Bacteria; phylum Spirochaetota; class JAAYUW01; order JAAYUW01; family JAAYUW01; genus Exilispira. Next base: position 17,275 of record JAAYUW010000164.1, on the reverse strand, counting down.
ATTGATTTTATTAGTAATCATTGCATTGGGTTTTACAATAAGACTTTATGCAGTTCTGGTTGGCTTTGGTTCAAATCATTACTCAAAGATCGATGAACTTGAAGCATATGAGTGGGCTAATCAACTTAGATACTATGGTCATCCTCGTTTTTTCACATATATCCCGGGTTTTTACCTTACGGTAATTGCAAACCTTTTACTTTTATCTTCTGGATCTGTTCGATGGTTCTATTTTTTCTGGGTGCTGCTTGGCACTTTCACAGTTTACCTTTTTTATTGGTTGACCAATAAGTTGTTTGCAAATAGAAGCTCCAGTAAAAATCCAGGTTCAAATTTGCCAGATTTTAAAGAAGAAAATGACTCCATAAGTTATCCAGAAAATAATGATATTATCAATGATATAAAGTATCCTGAAACATTTGCACTATTAGTGGCACTGATTTATGCGATCTTTCCCTGGCCTGTAAAATACTCTGTTAGTTACTGGAACCCACACTTCATAATACCCCTTGTTACATTAATGTTGGGATATCTTTACGATGTTTTAACAGTAAGAAACTCTAAAAAGATAACTGGTTTAATTCTGACAATTGCCTTCATGCCATCTTTTCATATGATAATAATTTACGCTTTACCGGTGATAGCTATATTATTATTTATAAGATCTCGTTTTTTCTTGAATTTTTTAAATAAGATTAGCAAAAACAAAAAAAGTTTGAGATATGATTTCACCCCGTTAAAAATAAATTTCAAATATCTTCTAATAGGGCTTTTCCTGTCAATACTGATATGGATTCCATTTTTATACTGTGATTATCAAAATGATTTTTTTATATTAAAAAGTTATCTAAAAGGAGGAGTTTCCTCTTCTTTTAAGCCAGAAACCCTTAAAATCTTTGTAAATCCAATATTGATAACAACAAATGAGATATCAAGATTCACCGGTCACTTTTTCTTTGAATATCAAAATTTTCTAAAAAAGGCATATGGTCGCTGGTTTCTTGGATTTATTCCTGTATTAGCCTCAATTATTTTATCTATAATGGCTTTTATATATGGGTATTCGTTTTTTAATATCAAGAAGCTTTTTGAAAAAAAGATAGACTCATTAAACTACCTTTTGACATATCTTGTCGGTTGCCTTTTCTTTCATGTTCTATCTATGCAGGTGCATGAAGATAGATATACGATAATATTTTTCCCTATCTCTTTTATTTTACTTGCTTATTTTATATATAGCTTCTTAATTTCATTTAGTTTAAATTGTAACATTTTTAAAAAATTTAGAATAAAAAAGCTAAAAAAGGCACTTACAGACGATAAATTAAGGCTTTTTATCCTTGTTATAATAGTTCTTGTCATGGTTTCATCTTTTTATATCACATTCGTGCATTTTACTTATGAAAGAAATCCAAACTATAAAAATGTGGTAAGGCTAATTCCCTCCCTTATATACTATGAAGATATAAAAAAGATTATTATTAATGATTACCTTAAAGAACAGGAAATATCAGCAGTTGATAAAAGAGTTTATCATACAATATCAAAAGAAAGGATAAATGGCTTAAACATTAAAAATCATAGTCTTTACAATATTTATCCAATAAATAAACTCGCTACAAAGAGTAAACTTTTCTTTGATGAACGAAAAAATATAAATGATTACTTCCTATTTACGAACAGAGATTCCTATCAGAAACCAGATCAACAGTTTGGTAAAAATTTGGGTGACATATGGATATTAGATAATCCCGATACAAAGTACTATTTTTCTTTTGATTATATTATTTCACAAAAAGCGGAAAACGGTGAAACTACCTTTTTATCCAGGGATCCAAATAGAGAAAAACAGATATTAAACTGTATAGAAAGATTTATAAATACAAACACGGGTTTTGTAATATCTTCAAAACAAAATATTGATGAGTATCTTCAAAAAAAAGATAAAAATATAAAGGTTTATGAACTTAAATTTATCCCACCGGATCAGGGTGTTTTGAAGCAGGAGCTTAAAAATGGATATATATACATTGGAAAACTATCAAATGCAATATTACTAAAAAAAATTGTTTCAAGATGAAAAATTTATGTTTACGATGCGTTTTAAATTTTATCATCAGCAGGATTTCAAATGAAAATTCAAAATCTTATTTCAGGTAGAAAAGATCTATCAACATTTATCAAGTTCTGCATAGTTGGTGGTCTTGGAACCATTACAAACCTTGTTATCTTTTATTTTCTTGCAGATCTTTTAAATCTTCAGGCTCTTGTGGCTTCTACCATCTGCTTTTTGGTGGCAGCCAGTCAGAACTATTTTTTAAACGGTATCTTCAGCTTTAAAGAAAAGTTTTCAGGGTATTCTTTCAAGCAGTATTTCAAGTTTATTCTTGTCTCACTGCTTGGACTTGTCATAAATCTTTTAACACTCTCACTACTTTTAAAGTTTTATAATTTTAAGTATAAAATATTTCCACAGGCTATTGGAATTCTATTTGGAACAATAATTAATTTTATAGGTTCTAAGATTTTTGTTTTTATAAAAAAGGAATTGAAAAGTGAAGATTCTTCTGATTAAAATCTCCTCTATGGGTGATATTATTGACTCAACAGCTATCATACGAAGTATGCACGAACTTTTTCCTGACGCTCAAATAGATATGATCATTGATCCAGCTTACCTTAAGCTTGTGTCAAATCTCAAAATTGTTAACAATTTTTTTTTCTTTGATGAATCAACTTACAAGAGCTTGCTAAACTTTAAAAAGAACAAATTTCTCGTTTTTGCAAATTTTTTCAAGGTCTTAAAAAAGATTCACTTTGAAATCAAAAAAGTTCGAATGACCTATTATGATTATGTTTTTGACCTTCAAGGTATCGAAAAATCGCTTTTATTTTATTTTTTATCAAGGGGTAAACAAAAAAACTGTAAGTGGAGTCTTCCCTACAAGTCCATATATGAAAATAAACATTCCCACGCAGTTTATGCCCTGTATGCAACGGTAAGAAAGTGTGATCAGTTTAAATCCATCCCTTTTTCATTCCCCTTTTATCAACCAGAGGTTAGCACTGAAGAACTACTGGACCTAAACTCAAAGGCAAACTACGATTTTAGCGCAATAAATAAAAATGATTGTATAAATGAAAATTTAAATAAATCTAACAATAATAAGGGTCCAGGTGAAAACCTAAAAAAAACTTCAGATAATATTCGTTATATAGTAGATAACATTCGCTATATAGTTATATCACCTTTTACACGATGGGAAACTAAAAATTACCCAATTCTTTACTACCTTATTATTGCTGTATTGCTTGCAAATGAAGGCTATAAAGTCTTTTTAACTGGATCAAAAGGGGAATCCATAAAGTTTCGTGAACAAATTGATGTAATAAAAAATTATGTTTTTAACGACTTTATTCTATACGACAGATTTTATGCACTTGAGATATTAGAAAACATTGATAAACTGCAAAGTAAAAACAACATACAAGATATAGGCAAGCAAAAAGAAACAGACAAGCAGCAAGATATAGACAAACAAAAAGAAACAAATAAAACCTGTAATTCAAACAAATTGGAAGAAATATTAGAGAATTTTAATAAATTGCAGGATAAAAAAAAGATAATAGATCTAATAGGCATGATTTCTATAGATCAGTTAGGATACCTTATATCAAAATCAGCACTTTTTATAGGTGGGGATTCGCTTGCCTCACATCTTGCTTCAGCCTGTAATACTGCTAATATAGTAATATTTGGTCCGACCTCACCACTTAGAGTGGGACCATTAAATACTCAAAATTCTATAATTGTAAGGAATACAACAATCGATTGCCTTGAATGCTATCAAAGAAAGTGCAAACTGAAAGGAATTGAAAATAAAAAATGTATGAATAGTCTTTCTCCATACAAAATATTTGATCTTGCTTTGCTATTACTAAAAAAACAGAAAATTCAAATCCAGCATATGAATGAAAATAAAAATAATTAAAGGTATGATAAAGAATTGAAAATAGAAATAAGTGTATATATGCTGAACAATTGAAAATAGAAATAAGTGCATATATGATAAACAATTGAAAATAGAAATAATTATAAGTTTGATAAATGAATGAAAACAAAAATAATAAAAGGTATGATGAAAAATTGTAAAAGGAATTTGAATGATCTGCATAATTCTTGCCGGTGGCAGTGGAACAAGACTTTTCCCTTTGAGTAGAAAAAACTATCCCAAACAATTTATCCCTTTTTTCAACGATAGATCTCTTTTTGAAATGACTATAAATAGATTTGATAAAAATGATGAGATATTTATAGTGGCAAATCAAAGCAGCTTATCCTATTTTAACCAGATGAAATCTGTGATAAATCGTCCTATTACATTAATTCTTGAGCCAGAAGCCAGGAATACATCTGTTGCAATAATTTATTCTCTGCTAATCATAGAAAACTTAAAATCAGGAGTAAGTGACCAAAATTCAGGTGTAAATAATAAAGTCACTGATGAAATTAATATAGATAAATTAGCAAAAGATATTTCAGCTGGTGAAGATCCGAACAAGGGTAGATCGAATAGAGATATGTATTTTCGTGATGAACTAAATACGAATAAGATAATAGGAGTTTTTCCAGCTGATCATCTTATAGAAGATATGTGTGGCTTTAGAAGTACCATAGCACTTGCCAGTAATTTTACGAGAGAATCGATCTGCTTGATAGGTATAGAACCCACAAGAGCTGAAACAGGTTATGGATATATAGAGTATAAAGATAATGATGTTTTAAGTTTTAAGGAAAAACCTTCATTTCAGCTGGCAAACAGCTATTTACAAAGAGGTGGATTTTTGTGGAACGCAGGAATGTTTCTTTTTAATAACAATATCTTCTGGAAAAGCTTATCTAAAAACAATCCTCAAATATTTAAACTGGCAATTAATCTAAAAGAAGAGGTATTTAAACAGAAGTCAGATTTTACAACTACGAAGAATGAAGCCAATAATAATATAAGCATTATAAACGATCTACTTTCGAGCCTTAATGTGGCTTCACAGCAGAAAGCCAATAATAATATAAACATTATAAAACCATCAAAAAATATAAGTTCAATATATAATCAATTTCCCAATATTTCAATAGATTTTGCACTTATCGAAAAAACAGACAATCTAAAGGTAGTAAAAGCAAAGTTTGACTGGGATGATCTTGGTAACCTTCAATCTGTTGCAGAGAAAGTAAATCGATCTATCTGCCTGGATTGGGGAAAATACATTTTTACTCAAGATGAAATAGCAAAGAGAAAAAATTTTGAAAATGAAAATATCTTTATTTACAATAATAATTTTTCTCAAAATACTGACAGTTTTCAACAGACTCCTTTAAAATCAAATGATGACAAAGTAAAGACGCTGTCCAATTCTTTAACAAAAGGAATATGTTCTTTTAAGTCTTTAGAATTGGAGTCTAACGAAGTAAATAAGCATGAAGATGATGTTAAAAGTGGAAATCTTGTCTTTGGTCTACCTGATAAAAAATATGCTTTTATAGATATAAAAGATCTTATACTATTTGACACAAAAGATGTTCTGCTTTTGATGAAAAAAAGAGAGAAAGATTCATCGTCCCAAAATATACAAAATATACCAGATAAAAAAAACCCTTATAAAAATCAAAGAGAACAGAATATGAAAGAACAGATTTCATCAAATCAAATAGCTTCTTTTCAAGATAAACAAGATGAAAAAAATCAAGATAAAAAACTTGAACCTATTATTGCATTTTTTGATCATATTAAAAAAACTCAGCCAGAAATTACAGAATCTCATAAAATAGTTTCAAGACCATGGGGATTTTATGATCAACTTTTTGAAAAGAAAAATGAATTTCAAATAAAGATTATAAGTATAAATGCCGGAGAATCTTTATCTTTGCAATACCACAATTTTCGAGATGAAGAGTGGATAATATTAAGTGGTTCAGGTAAAATAAGGATAGAAGATAAGATATTTAGGGCAAAAATTTCAGATCATTTTTCAATAAAGAAAAAGGAAAAACATCAAGTAATTGCAGAAGATGATGGCATTACTATTTTAGAAGTCCAATTCGGTGAGAATCTTGATGAAAAAGATATAGTAAGACTTGAAGATAAATATGGAAGATCTTGATTAAATTAACTTTTTCAAAATAAATTTATCTTTTTATACTTCATTCTTCAAATGTGTAAGCATATCGAAAATAAAGATTTAATAATAAAATAAATATGGATGTTGTTATTACTTTTGTATTTTTCATAACCTAAAAATTCATCAAAATCAGTTTTTATTAATAACTCATATACCATTTTCCTGATTCCTAAAAATATCACTTTCAATAAATTTGTTTTAGTTATATCTTCTTCATTTAACTCTTGATTTTCTAAATAATTGCTCAATAATTTTTCTAAGTTTGTTTTTTTACCTCCAGGTGTATTTCCTGGTTTTATTTTTATACATCGGGAGGTATTGTTTTTTTATTTACACACAATTATAGATATCATATCTTTATTGGAGAATAATATGAAAAAAAAGGCATCCTGTTTATTGATTATCATTATGATCTTTTTTTCGTTACTATCTTTTAGTGATGAAAGTTGTCCAGAGGAAAGCACTTTTGCATTTCACGGGGAAGAATTTTTTTGCATAAACAAGGCTGAAGATTTTAAAAATTCTGATATCAAAGGTGCAGATTTTAAAATACCTTCTGAAAATAGTGGTGTCCAATATCGTTACACAAGAATGAAAAATGAAAAGATTCATTCGCATTATAAACATTATGATAGTTATAGATCTTATTATAAAATTTTATATTATTATGAATATACTTTCAACAATATCGAAACTTTCGCAATTTGTTCAAAATCGCATGATGGACATGAAGTATGTTTGGATTTGTATGGTAAGGAAACACTAAACTGGCTTTTTCATTGTGTAAAACATTTTGATACTAAAACTAAAAAATTTTTATTTTATCAATTAACTGAGTATAATTATCCTGAAAATAAAATGTACAATTATATGATTAATCCTGGAAATTCAAACAAAAGAAAGCTTGAAGTTTGTCAGATTCCAGGATGCACAGATCTTAGGAAAAATATTTATAGCTTTAATTTTGATTATTCTACAATTGATAAATTTGCCTTTTTCAAGAATATCTACAGTTACATAAAAAATAATGGAAATATGTTTGTCCGAATACCTGGGGTAGATGAATATTATAAAATTAAGCTTGTCGAACGTGAAATTCAAAGTGTCGTAATAAATAATAAACCAATTGAAACTATTTACTATCTTTTTCATGTTGATTTTCCATTTTCTTCAGTCCTGATAGACAATAAGCGTAACTATTTTGAGCTATATCTTTCAAATGATAATCTTAAAAAAATTATAAAGTCTAATTTAGTATTTGACATTAATAATGATCTATATCAATATAATATACAATATTCAGGACTTGCTGATGAAAACAATAAATTACACAATATTTTTCAGTGATGTTAATAGTGAAGCCATGCAATATCCATTCTCGAGATATATATGTATTAATTGTTTTTGTTCGTTTTAAGATTTTAGATTTAATTCTACTTCTAACTCATCTTTTTTCGCCATTTACCAAAAAAGTGTGGGTAAATTTGATAAAAATATACAACAACCACAACTCGAAAGTACAACAGTAATTAGATTCATTTTTTTGATGCCAGAATAATTTTATAAGATTTAATTTATCGATGCAAGATAAGCACTCCTATTTGCTGAGAATTTTCGCAATAATCAGATGGGTAGAAACCCTTATCAAATAAGTATTGATAGTATTTATTAACATTATTCGCCTCATTAGCAACCCAATCTATTCCCCAATAAAAATCTTTCTCTGGTTTTTGGCCCTTGATTTTAATAGATAAGATAACATAGTAATCCAGATAAAAGGAAAATCCTATAGGAAAAAATCCTTTTGCCACAAGATTATTAATATCACTACTAACTACTTGTTCTTCCTTTTTTGACCAATGTGAAATTATAAAGGACTCCAGTTGATAATTTTCTTCAGGCAAAATTGCAAATATAAATATATCATCTCCAAAATAGGATAGAGATATTGGTATATATCCACCTGCAAGTTTGGCTGGTATCTGTTTATTGATACCATCCTCGGTGTCTTGAACTGTGAATATTTTAAAATCTTTTATTTTAAAATATATTGGAAAAGAAATTTTATTTAGAATAGATTTATTTAACCAGATCATGGAAAAGTCAAGTCCATCAAATTCTAGACCACCAGGATACCAACCATTTTTTATTCTGCTATTTATTGCCTTCTCTGTTTTGTTATTATCATAAGGGTCATAATAGTCTTTAACCCACAATTTTTCTATAGAAAAGCTTTGAAATGAAAATATAAATATAAATATAAATATAATTAAAATAACTATTCTGAATCTGTAAGCAAATTTGGTACTGAATTTCATAATCTATCCTTATGTATAAATTTATGTCATTTCGGAAATAGGGTATACAACTATCGAAAGTTCAAAGTATAACAGTCTCAAGTCAAAAGTTCAAATTCCAGAAATAAACTTGACTATACAACAATCTAAAGTCTAAAGTCCAAAGTCAGAACCTCCGGAAAATTACATTTATACAAAATACATGCAAGGCACTTAAACTGCCTTGAAAAGATCTGAATGACTCTTGTTATCATTTATTTTTCGGATTTTTAATGAACTAGTTAAGTTTATAAGAAAGAAAATGATAACTTTGGATAATAAATTTATTTGCATAAAACGATAATCAAAATAAATGATTGAATACTTTTATACAATAACCAAAATTCATGGTCAAAAGTCTAAAGTCCAGGAATAAACCTGACTATATTATGGTACGAAAGTACAACAGTCGAGAGTCTAAAATTTAATGTTAAAAATCTAAGACAGGAAATAAATAAAAGAAAAAACGAGAAGAAAAAAAATTAAAAAGAGAAAAAAACAAATACAAATAATAAGCCATCGACTGGTTTGTCCAGCTTAGCCATAAAAAAAGCGAAAAACAATAAAACAGCAATTTTTAAAGTACACAGAATATAAAGGATAATGAGGAATAAAATGAAAAAAAGAGTTAAAATAATCTTAGTATTTTTACTTATTCTTGCTATATTAGTTGCTATTTTTATATTTTTAAAACCTTTTATAATATTAGATGCTGGAGAAGCAGGAGTTGTGTTCAACAAAATAAATGGTATGCAAAAGAGAATCTTAAATCCTGGATTTAACTATGTTATCCCTTTTCTTGAAAAAGTATATATATACAAAACTCAGGTTCAGTCATATACCGCTGAGGGAGATGAGATCCAGAAAAATGTGAATCAAGAAAAGTCGATAGAATCATATACGGTAGATGGCCAAAAGATTAAAATTGATATTTCGATAATTTATCGAATTGATAAAGATAACTTATGGAAATTACACTCTGAGGTAGGACCTAATTTTCTGGAAAAGATAATTGTTCCTTTTCTTCGTACAGAGGTTAGAAATGTAATTTCACAGTACTCAGCAGTCAACATATATTCTTCATCTGTTGAGAGCAGCGAGGGAAGAACAGAAATACAGGAAAAAATAAAAGAAAAATTGAAAGAATCATTATCAAAATATTATATAATCACTGAGGATATTTTACTACGTAAAATTTCATTTAGTGAAAATTTTATTGAAGCAATGGAAAAGAAACAGATTGAAGTTCAAAAGGCTGAAGCGCTTTTAATATCTACTGAAGCTCAAAAAAAGGCAACTATAATAAATGCTCAAGCCGAAAGTGAGGCTATGAAAATAGTTGGAGAAACAATAACTTTGTATCCTGAACTTATAAACTATCTTTATGTACAGAAGTTATCTCCAAATGTTCAAACTATCGTAACAAGTCAGCCAACTATACTAAACTTACCAAATTACTCTAAATAATTTTGTAAACTTCTTAAAAAATTGTTTCAATATGAAAAGGTTCTTCTTTTTTTTCTTTGTAAGGTTCTTAAATGTTTAGTTAATTACGATATTATTTAATTTTGTTTTTATCATTTTATCATCATCTAACAGTTTGATAGTAAAAAAAGCTGTATCATTTTCAGTTTGAATAATTTTTGATCTCTTTAGATTTTTAATTTTGTTATATTGATCCAGCTCAAGGTACAAACAATCTTTTCCGTTGAGAATATTTAATCTTTTCCAGAAAGACCAGAAAAAAGTAAGCCCATATGTTTCAAACAATCTTATAAAATAAAATATTAACTCTGAAACTAAATCATTAAAAATAGTATTATCAAAAGAAATATTTGTAAAATCTTTAATCGATGCTGTTTTTTGATCTACAGTACCAGAATTAGCAGGATTCACGTTGAGATTTATCCCATAACCAACTATTAAGGTTTTATCGATATGTTCGATCAAAATACCGCAACACTTTTTTTTCTTAATAAGTATATCATTAGCCCATTTTATTGTTATGTGATCGTTTTGTAAAGATATCCCATTATTTTTTTCAACTTTTTTAATAATATCATCTAAACTCATTTTTTTTGATCCAGGTTTTATTTCAAATTCATTTAGTTCATCTAAAATGCTATTGGCTATTTTGTATATTTGACCGGAATTTTCGTTATCATTTTGTTTTTCTTGATCCAGTGTTTGATCTGTTTTTTGATTCAACTTTTGCTTTATTTTTTCATTATTAAAAAATATGCCATTTAATATTATTGAAGAAATAAAAAGATAAATTGCTAATCCAACTATCTGGGACAAAAACTGAGGATACTCAAAATTCTCTTTTGCTTTATATATTAAAGTGGAGTAAATGTTACCTTTTGGAGAGCACCATATTCTGCCAAATTGACCTTTCCCGGATAGTTGAGTATCAGCAGTTATGACTGTACCAGAAGGTAGTAGTTGATGATGTTCTTTTGCATATATATTAGTGGAATCAAGTTCATTGAAGTGAATAATCCTGATGTGTTTCTTTCTCATCTTGATTTTAGTTCAACTCTTTATAATAAGGTTAAATTCATATAAAAAAGTAAAAAATTTAACTACTTTTTTTCTTAAAACTTTTATCAAACTCCTTTTTTTCTTTTTCTAGAGCTTCACTTAACTTTTTTTTTAACTTATTTTCTTCAAAAAGACCAAATGCCCTTTTAGACCAGATATTAAGGATCTCAAGTTCTGTCAAATTAAAACTACACTCTATGTGAGAAGTATGATTATTTGATTTTATTTTTATTTTATCGAGTATCGATTGCTCTTCTCCTATTGTAAAATCACCATCCCCAAAATGGCCAGCTGTTTCCTGATCAAACCACTTTTTTATAAGTTTTGCCTCTATCTCTGTAAAAGTTACTTTCATCATAAATACACCTCGCAAAAAAATACTTAAAAATATTATTATCCATTTTATTAATGTAAGCTATTAAGTTATTAAAAGTTAAATAATTTGAGTATTCTCTTTTATATATATTTCTATAAATTAAATAAGTAAACAAAAAAGTTTATAGTAATATTTTCTAATAAAATGATCATTAATATTTTAAATAAAAAATCATAAATTTGCAAATAAATTATATATCCTTTTTAAATAAAAGTTCTGTAAAAATGCCAGTTTATTAATATTAAAATGCATCATTTTGTAAAGTATATCTTTTTATTTTTACATCAACTTGAAAAATTGAGTAATATTCCAATTTTTTAAAAGATTTATACTTTCTTTTCTTTTCTGATTTATTATTGTTTAAACTCATCACTTATTATTTAAAAAGCGACTGGATACTTTTCAATTTGACAAATATAAAATTATGTTTATTTTGACAACGATATCATTTTATTTATTTGATTGGTTAATTATCTAAGAACAAATTCATATAGGAGGTTATATGGGAGATTCACTTGCTAAGAAAATATTGAAATCCCATCTTGTTGAAGGATCGCTTAACAAAGGTGAAGAAATAGCAATCAAGATCGATCAAACTTTGACTCAGGATGCTACCGGGACTATGGCTTACCTTCAATTTGAATCTATTGGTATCGATAAAGTTAGAACTGAACTATCTGTTTCTTATGTTGATCATAATACCTTACAGACAGATTTTATGAATGCCGATGATCATAAATACCTGATGTCAGTTGCAAAAAAATATGGCATATATTTCTCAAGGCCTGGCAATGGTATTTGTCACCAGGTTCATCTTGAACGATTCGCAAAACCTGGCAAAACACTTCTTGGTTCAGATTCTCACACTCCTACCGCTGGTGGTATAGGGATGATTGCAATAGGTGCTGGTGGTCTGGATGTTGCAGTTGCTATGGCAGGTGGAGCATTCTATCTTGATATGCCTTCTATTGTTAAAGTTAATCTTACCGGTAAGTTACAACCTTTTGTTTCAGCTAAAGATATTATCCTTGAACTTTTACGACGATTAACTGTAAAAGGTGGAGTCAATAAAATATTTGAATTTACAGGTCCAGGAGTTATGACCCTTTCAGTACCTGAAAGAGCTACTATTACAAATATGGGAGCTGAACTTGGAGCGACCTGTTCAATATTTCCCTCTGATGAAGTTACAAAGATGTTTTTAAAGGCTCAGGGTAGAGAAAAAGATTTCATAGAGCTAAAGGCTGATGATAATGCTACCTATGATGAACAAATAGAGATAAATTTATCTGAACTTGAACCAATGGTTGCAAAACCTCATATGCCAGATCAAGTTGTTAAGATTAGTGAGATAGAAGGTTTACAGGTTGATCAAGTTGCTATAGGTTCTTGTACAAATTCATCTTTAAAAGATATCTTAACTGTTGCATCCATAGTTGATGGTGAGACTGTGGCTCAAAATGTTGAAGCAGCTCTGGCTCCCGGTTCGAAAAATGTTATTTTAGATGCAATAAAACTTGGTGCCATAGAAAAGATTGTAAACTCAGGATTTCGTTTGATGGAGTCAGCTTGTGGTCCTTGCATTGGCATGGGATTTGCTCCAAATTCAAAAGGTAGATCTGTAAGAACTTTTAATAGAAATTTTAAAGGAAGATCAGGAACTGATGATGCAGAAGTTTATCTGGTTTCTCCTGAAGTAGCTGCGGCTACTGCAATTACTGGAAAAATTACTGATCCTAGAAAATTAAATAAAAAAATCACTTTTTCAATGCCATCTTCTTTCAACTCTTCTACAAACCTTATTATCAATCCTCTTCCTGATTCACAAAGAGCGAATGTAGAGATTGAAAGAGGTCCAAATATAAAACCATGTCCTGCGAATACACCTCTTTCTGATTCTATCACAGGGACTGTTTTATTAAAAGTTCAAGATAATATTACAACGGATCATATTATGCCTGCTGGTGCGAAAATACTTCCTCTTAGATCCAATGTTCCGGAGATCTCCAAATATGTTTTTGAAAAAGTTGATCCGCAGTTTCACGATAGAGCACTTGAAAAGAAGGGTGGTTTTATTGTTGGTGGAGAAAACTATGGACAGGGCTCATCTAGAGAACACGCAGCATTGGCACCCATGTATCTGGGTATTAAAGCCGTACTCGTTAAATCTTTTGCAAGAATTCATAAGGCAAATCTTATAAATTTTGGTATAATTCCACTAGTTTTTATTAATCCTTCAGATTATGATAAAATAGATAGAGATGATATCCTTGAGATGCCAGCAATAAAAAAAGAACTTGATAGTGGCACTATAACAGTTATAAATAAGACAAAAAATTATGAAATGAAAGTTAAGGTTGACACATCCGGGAGATTTATCGATATATTAAAAGCTGGTGGTCTTTTAAATTTTGTAAGATAATTTTTGCTCTCCTTAAATAAGGTATTGATATTACGCAAAAAGATTATTTGTACCCTTTTTGTTATTTTGCAAAGCTTGAACACACAAACACGCAAAGAGAAAAATATTACATATTTGTTTTAATGTTCAAGTCATAGCAAACATATGTAGCCAAACAGTAATTTATGTAATAAAATTTACAGGTCTTCCGATAAATTTTACATTTTTCTTTCACATTTAGGGCGCTCCTGAAATAATGTATAAATTTAAAAAAACTATCTAACAAATAGATGCAGGAGCGCGCAAACTGCCTTGAAAAGGCCTGAAGGCCTTAAAAAGGCGTAGAAGACACAAAAGTGCAAAAAAGAAAACAAGAAAGGCTCTTCGTAACTAAATATGGGTAAATTTGAGAAAAATATTGGCTCTTCTACCTTGGTAAATGTAGAAAGATATGAGTATTAACCTTATAAAACAGCGAAGAGCGAGAAGAAATAGCAAAATCTATCTTTTTGCAGGAGAGCCATTTATTAGCAAGGAGAACATTTTGTAATTATTTCAAATAATGGTTGTCAAGAAATGTAGAAACAGGTAAATATTTTAAAAAAGCTTTGCAATCTTTTTCTCGAGCATCTCTATATCCTCAATATTCATTGAAGAAATAGCCATTCTAATAGAATCTTTTTGAGGAATGAAAAAAAGACCATTTTCTTTAAAAACGGTAAAAAGTTTTTCAACATTAGAGTCCTTATGAAAAAAAGAGACAAAGAAACCCTCATCATGTCTATAATATTGAAAACCATATTTATCCAGAATGTTTTTAACTCTTTCCCACCTTTTTTTCATTACCTGTTGAATGGTATTCCAGTGATCAATTAATTCTCTCTTTTCATCCAGACCGAACTCTTTCCCTATTGTTTCAACTATTTTATAACCGCTATGATTTATCGAACCAGTTAATGCTCTTGCTGAAAATGAGAGTTTTGTTTGAAACAGTTCTTTATCTCTCACATCTTTAGAATAGTAGCATAAGGCTCCTGTCCTAAAACCATATAAAGATAACGTCTTTGAAAGTGAAAAATTAAAGAAAAATGAAAAATCTTTGAATATCTCAAAAATCTTATTAATATCGAAAAATGAAAAATGTAAATATACAAGATCAAAAACTAAAAGGATTTCGTATCCATAAGATTTAAACTTGGAAATATCATTTTGAATTGAAAGCAATTCTTCGTCACTAAAAGTTGTTCCTGTAGGGTTATGAGCAGGGAAATTTATTAAAAATATAAGATTTTTTATCTTTTTATCATTTAACTTATCATTTATTTGATTGAAAATATAATTTTTATCTATTTTAAATGAACTTGAAGATTTCATCTCTATTGTATTGAATTTTAATCCTATCTCAAAAAAAAGATTTTCATAAGGTCCCCAATAGGGATTAAAGATAAATACCAAAGATTGATCATTTACGAAATTATGTACAAAACTTGCAAGTGCATTTAACCCGCCAGTCGTAGGAAAAACTGAAATATTATCCTGGTAGCGTTTATCAATATTGTTAAGATAAAAGACGCCATTTTGAAAATTTTCAGTAGGAAATAAAAATCCATACAAAGCTATTGTATCCAGATCAAGATTTTTGTATATATTTCTTATAGATTCTGGTATCGATGGCTTTTTATCTTCATCAAGAAAAACACCAATAGTACCATTAACTATCTTTTCATATGGATTTTTTTCCTTATAACATGCGACGTCATAGGATATTGAAGTGATTTTATCGGAAGATTCCTTAACTATAGAATTATAAGAAAGAAATTTTTCAAGCATCTTGACCTCTATTTTCTGATTTGAAAGAGATTTGTCTGGAAAAAAAGATTTTTTATCAATGATTTTCAGTCGAAATTATGTTACCAAAAGCATCATAGATTATGGTCTGGGTTAGTTTTCCAGAAGGATCATATTTGTAAACAATCCTTTGATTTATTCTATTGTTTAAATAAGTTTTAACTTCATAAACCAGGTTTTTTTCGTTATAAAATTTTTGTTCTATAAGATTCCCTTTTTCATCGGTAAGCTGTTCGATTCTATTTACAACTTTGCCATTGAATATATTTTCTATTATAAGAAGGTTATCACGATATGTAAACCTGGCATCGCCTATTTTGATAGGTTTGTCGGAAGATGATGAAACCTTATATAAGGTATAATTTGAAATCTTATCATCTAAGAAAAAGATATCATATAAGGCATATGGCGTAAGAACTGGTAAAGTTCCCATCAGAGGAATTTCTAGTTTTTTTAAAGTAATAGTCGCATGTTCACTTGTATAGTAAGCTATTTCACCAGAAAACTCAATCTTACCTTTGACACTGTATTCAAAACGTAAGATTCGGTTTTTCGAATCATAATAGACTATATAAAAATAATTGTATGATTGAATAGAATCTTTATTTATTTCATTATAAAAATCCAGCATTGAATACTTATTCCATATCTCAAAGTACTTAGAAGGTAAATTCTGTGCGCAAATAGGTTGAAATAAAAATAAAAGCAACAATACAAGAAAGATAAAAAGATAACAGGAAAATAAAATAACACTATTTAGCTTTATGTTTTTTTTAACTCTCATTTAAATTCCGCAATTTTTTCTAATTTTTATTCTATATCATAATCTACATTTTTTGAGATTATAACAGTAGAAAGTCAAAATACAACGGTTGAAAGTCAAGAGCCCAAAATTCATGAACTCTGGATTTTATCTATGCAATACAAAATTTGCTCCATACTCCAGTAAAATAAGTAATATAATTTTAATTTTAGTATATCAAAATTTACTCTCAGTTTTTTACAAAGAGTCTTTATTAAATTTCGTATAAAAATATATTATTAATAGTTTTTTTATTTTAGGAGTGTCTTTAATATTATAAATAAAATGCAATTTAGCAAAAACATAGATTAATCAAATATTAAATAAAAATTAGAGTTAAATAAAAACTAGATAAAAGAACAAAATATCAAAATACAAGATTAAGTATTAAATATTATATAATAATTGCAATTTTTTTTTTCAAATGTATTTTAGTCAAAACTTTTCAAGGTATTTTAAACATGGAACCTATAGATAAGCTACAAAACGAGATAGTACAAATCAAATCTTCATTCCAAAACATGTTAAAAGATGCAAAAAATAGAGAAGGACTTCAAAAATTAAGATCTACCTTTTTAAGTAAGAAGGGAGAAGTTGGCAGATTATATCAGCAGCTTAAGGATCTTTCAAGTGAAGAAAAAAAAGATGCCGGCAAGAATATTCAGCAGCTGGAATCTTTCATAGAAGAATTTATAAAAAAAGAAGAAAATAACCTTGAAAATCTTGAAAAAGAAGAGATTTTAAAAAATGAATGGATGGATGTCACCTTACCATCCGATTTATTTAAT
>JAAYUW010000163.1 GCA_012517545.1 Exilispira sp. | reverse complement strand
TCTCACCAGATGGAAAATATATTGCAAGTGGAAGTGTTGATAAAACAATAAAACTCTGGGATATTAAAACTATACGAATCGGGTAATTTTCAAATAAAAGTTAAAAAATATAAATTTTGTAATAATAGCATGCTTTATTTTGCGAAATGATAAAAATAAATTTTTAAGGCAATAGCTATTATCAATCTATTGCCTTAAAATAAAAATTTTATTATATTTTATTCACAGATTTTTATCGAAATTAAGCTTAAATTTTAACAAGTGTAGTTTTGAAGCATCGATTTTTATTTATTTTTTAAAGGAATAATGGTAAACGTTATTTAAAAGCTATTGAAAGTCCTTTATAAAGATCCGGGACCTTTGACTTTAACGATAAAAATTTTATTCCCGGGCTTTAGAATTTAGACTGTAATATTTTTAAATCAGGAGTTATTATGAATAGTAAAGAAACAAAAGAATTTCAAGCTTACACGAAACAACTTCTCGATCTGGTTATCCATTCTATATACATTCATAAAGAGATATTTTTAAGAGAACTTATATCCAATGCCTCAGATGCCCTCGATAAGATCAAATTTGCATCTTTGACAAACCCTAATTTACTTGAAAAGGATGAAGAATTATATATCGAAATAAAGCTTGATAAGGATGCAAGAACCATAACCATCAATGATAATGGTATAGGCATGACTTATGATGAAGTCATTCAGCATATAGGAACTATAGCTCACTCTGGAACCAGGAACTTTTTTGAAAATATTAATGAAAATAATGAAAATAATAAATTTAATGAGACTAAACTGGAACTTATTGGCCAGTTTGGTGTCGGTTTTTATTCTTCTTTTATGGTTGCAAAAAAAGTTGTTATTCTTACAAAGAGTCCTTTTAGTGACAAAGGTGTAAGATGGGAATCGGATGGAAATGGGACTTATACAATTGAAGAATATGATAAACCTAAAAGAGGAACTTCTGTAATCCTGTTTCTAAGGGATGATGAAAAGGATTCTGAAAATACTGATGAAGATTCCTATAGTAGCTATCTCGAGGAGTGGAAGATTGAAGAACTCGTTAAAAAATATTCAGATTTTATCAGATACCCTATCAAGATGGAGATGACAACTTTTGAAGAAAACAAGGATGAAAAAGATAAAAAACAAAAAGAAAAAAGAGAAATAAAAGTTCTTAATAGTATGACTCCTCTATGGATGAGAGAAAAAAGCACCATTAAGAAAGAAGAGTATGATGAGTTTTATAAATCAACTTTTCATGATTTTCTATCTCCTGAAGAAGTTATTCATGTCAAGGCTGAAGGCGTTATAGAATATACTGCTCTTCTGTTTATTCCTTCTAAAGCACCCTTTGATATCTATTCACCAGAATATCAAAAAGGATTAAAACTTTATTCTAAAAGTGTTTTCGTTATGGATAATTGCAAAGATTTACTGCCAGATCATTATAGATTTGTTAAAGGTCTTGTGGATTCCCCTGATTTTTCACTTAACATTTCACGAGAAATATTACAACATGATAAACAACTTAGAGTAATAGCAAAAAACCTTGAGAAGAAAATTACAGATACTCTTATATCAATGATGAAAGAAAAGAGAGATACCTATGAAACCTGGTTTAAAGAGTTTGGACCTATAATTAAATCTGGTATTTATGCTGACTTTTTGAAGGAAAAAACATATTTGCATGACCTTTTAGTGTTTGAGTCTACAAATGATAAATCACATATGACATCTTTAGATGAGTATATAAGCCGAATGAAAGATGGGCAAAAAGAGATACTCTATATATCTGGTTTTGATAGAAAAATATTAGAAAATCATCCTCAGGTAAAAGCTTCTATAGATAAAGGTTATGAGGTTCTTTTCTTTCTGGATAAGATAGATGAGTTCATGGCAATGAATATACCACAATACAAGGATAAGCCTTTAAAATCACTTAACCGTGCAGAATCTGATGAGAAAAAATCGGATATTTTAAAGGATAAGGAAGGTAACATAAAAGAGCTTCTAACACTTATCGAAAAACATTTAGCTGGAAGGGTTAATAAGGTTGAACTTTCAAACAACCTGAAAGACTCTCCATCCTGCATAGTTAGTTCGAATTCTGGACTTAGTTTGCAGATGGAGAAAGTTCTTTCTGAAATTGAGGGTCAAAAAATTCCTAAAGCTGAAAAGATTCTAC
>JAAYUW010000162.1 GCA_012517545.1 Exilispira sp. | reverse complement strand
GGACAGAATTTATATTTCTGAAATCTACAATATTCAAAAATGGATAGAGTCAACTTTTCAGTTTGATAAAAGAGTTATACTTATCGAGAATGCAGACCTTTTGCAGATTGAATCGGCAAATGCATTTTTGAAAACTCTTGAAGAACCATCTTCCAATCTTATATTTATTATGACTGCAAATTCCAGGATGCAGATTCTCCCAACTATTCTATCAAGATGCTCAATATTTGAAATAGATAAACTTGAAAGTCAAGAACTTCGAGCGATACTTGAAAATGAGTGGAAAATAAACTATAAACTGGTTGAAAACCAATCCATAAAAACATTTTATGACTTTTTGACTCTGCTGAAAGAGAATAATAATCAACTTCAAAAAGATATAAAACAATTATTTGAACTTTATATAAATAAAAAAAATAGACTTCACTTATTTTATGAAATAATTTCAAAAAATGAGAATCTTCCTGTATTGTTAAGACAGCTAATACTCTTTATAGAGTCCTATCTCAACTCTTATAATAACCAGAAAACTGTTATAGCATCCGATTTTTCTCTTGCATCAATAGTAAATCTGTTAAGATATCTAAACCTTGTTGAGAACTTCAGTAAAAATTACTTATATTCGCTTGATAATGCTCTTATTTATTCGTATCTTAATAGAGAGCTGATTTTTAATGGAGAATACAATGGAGAAAAAATCGTTCTATGAAAAATTTATCGAGTCTTTAGATAGACAGATCATAGATAAAGAAGAGATAAAGAAAAGCTTTATTGCTCAAGCAAAATCCAATCTTCTCTTTCAAAGAATCTTTGATACTCTCCCTGAAGGTATAATACTGTGCAATATAATAGGTTATCCATTATACTACAACAAAAAAGCCCTGGTTGTTTTTGATCAGATAAAAAAGGTAAATTTTCTTAGTCTAATTCCACAAGAAGTACAGGATCAATTTTATCAAGCATTACAGGGTAAAAAGGCTGTAGATGTTATAACCCCTCTAAAAATACTCAATAACTCTTACTTTTTGAAGTTTACTTTTGAAAAGATAAAACTTCCTCTTGAGGAAGATGCTGAAGCTGTACTTATCGTTTTTTACGATATAAACGCTCAAATCAAAGAGGAACGAGAAAAACAGATACAGGAATCATTTGCAAATCTTATGGAAATGCTCTATACAATAGCTCATGAGATTAGGAATCCCCTTACTTCGCTGGATTTAAATATAAAGATCGCCCAAAAACAATTAGAACAAACAGAAGACAAGTGCAAATGCAATAACTGTTACCAACAACTTTTATCTTCACTAACTACAACAGCCTCTGAGATAGTAAGGCTTAACAAGATACTCGACAATTTTCTTGCTACAGCGAAACCTCTACAACCAAAATTACAGGTTATAAACCTCAATGAAATTGTTAAAGAACTTTCAAGTATAGTTAATAGTCAATTTCAACTTTCAGGAAAAAATCTTGTCTTAAAATTAAAGGAAGATATTTCTCCTGTTCTGGCAGATAAAGATCTTTTAAAACAGGCCTTACTTAACCTTATTAAAAATGCCTTAGAAGCTATAGATACAGGAGGAATGGTTACAGTATCTACCTATGATAGAGAAGAAAATATCATAGTAGAAGTTAAAGATAATGGAACTGGAATGGATCAGGAAACCCTTGATAAAATCTTTACACCTTTTTTTACAAGCAAAAGTACAGGAACTGGTCTAGGGTTGACGATAGTTTATAGAATAGTACAATCTTTATTTGCAGAAATAAAGGTTGAAAGCAAGAAAAATTATGGTACTACTTTTCAAATAATATTTGATAAAAATAAGGTAAAGCACGCTCTTTTAGATAATGTTTCAACATATAATGATAAATCCATAAAAGAAAATTGATGATAACAATTTTTAATTTTATTTAAACAGTAAAATTTCGCAAATTTATTAAGATAAAAAATAAAATATTGAAATAAAGATGTTGAATTAAAATTAACCAGGCTAAATATTGATAAAATTTATTTCAAATCCTTTTAAGGTGGCGATAATGCAAAGCGATCCAATTTTACAGCTTTTTTTAGAGTGCAACGCACTTTTGAAAGGTCATTTTGTTCTTACATCTAACAAACACTCTGATACATATTTTGAAAAAATAAAACTAATTGAAAATCCATATTATCTTGAAAAAATCGTTAGTTTTCTTGTTGAAAAGATAGAAGCCTCTTCACTCGATTTTGATTATATTGTCTCACCTGCTTATGGAGCTATTGCCATTGGTTTTCTTACTGCTCTAAAAACTTATAAATTATTTGCCTTTTCACAAAGGGAAAATGAAAAGATGGCAATAAGATCTGGCTTTTCAGATATTTCAGGTAAAAAAGCGATTATTGTTGAAGATATTGTAACTACT
>JAAYUW010000161.1 GCA_012517545.1 Exilispira sp. | reverse complement strand
TCTATATGAGCATTCTTATTTATGTGCATATCGCCAGGCTTTATGACCCCGGTTGCTCCATAAATATATATAGGAACAATAAAGGCATTTGCAGAGACTGCAGCAGAAAGCCCACCTTTCTGAAATTTCTTAATCAAACCATCTGGACTCATAACAGATTCAGGAAAAATTATCAATGAATTACCACGATTAAGGGCGCTCAAAATATCTTTATACGCCTTAACCAGACCAGTTCTGCTCTTTTTATCCACCATTACCCCACCAAGAGATTTTACCCAGTAATCTGTGACAAAAAATGAGGTAAACTCCTTATTGGCAATATAAGCAGATGGATAAGGTATAGTAGCAGATAAAATAGCTATATCAAAAGGAGATGTGTGATTTGATGCAAAAAGATAGGTTTTATTCGGCAGCAAAGGTTGCTCAAAGTATACTTTTACATCTGCTCTGACGATCTTGATCATCCCTTCGCCCCAGGCTTTCATCTGGTGAAAGCCAAAATTTTTGAAATTAAATCCTTTTGTTTTTCCTTTTTTATTTGAAATATCTAATTTTTTTAAAATAAAACCAAAAGGAATACTCCATCCAAGCCACAATGTTCTTAAAAGAAGTCTTAAGATAGTCCAGAAACTCTTTTCTTCAATAGCTTGATGTAAAAATGCAATTATATCAAACCCACCTTTTTTAACCATCTTTGAATATCGTGAACCGTCTTTTTTCTTAACAATTTTAGTATCTGCTTTCATTAAAACTTCCTTTTTAAATTATAAATAATAAAAATAAAATTTTATCTATTTTAACTTTTTCAAAAATTAAGGTTATCAGATCTTAATATTTCGACGATATGATAATTTTTTCATTTTTATTTTGTTATATCTTTTATCTTTCAATTTCATAATATAAATTTTTAAAGAACATTTATTCTTCTCTCTTTTTTTTATATAATACCAGATATACTTATTTTACAATACTTTTAATATTAAAAGTTTTTAAAGTATTTAACTTTTTATTAAAATTCTTTTATTGACAAAATCAGTAAAGTAAGTGATTCTTATATTAGATAATAATAAAAAATTTTCTGGTAGGGACTATGGATATTCTTGCACTAAATGCTGAGAATTTACAAATAAAGACAGAAAATAAATTTATTTATGACATGCTTTCTTTTTCAGTAGAAAAAAATACTATATACGGTATTATCGCTCCTACAGGTTCTGGAAAGACTCAGATTATACAAACCATTCTGGGAATAAAAAAACCATTAAAAGGGAAAATCGAACTCTTAGGTGAGAAGATCCCTGATCGCAAGATACTGAGGTTTATTGGCTATCTTCCTAAGCAAAAGGTTATATCTTCACTTTTGACCGTTGAAGAAAACCTTTACTATTTTGCAAGAATGTATGGCTTAACTTACGAACAAATTAAATGGAAAGCCACTGAACTACTTATGATTTTTGGATTAAAAGACAAAGCAAACATTAGAGTTTCATCTATTTCTTTTGATGATAAGGTTAAAGTTGCCTTTGCCACATGCTTGATACACTGTCCCATGTTGCTAATACTCGATGATCCTTTTGGAGGTATGTCAGTCCAGTTGACTCAGTTCTTATACGAACATATAAAATATCAGAAAGAACAGGGAAACACCGTTATTTTTACTTCTCAAAATGTTCAGGACGCAATGATATGTGATAAAGTTTTGATTCTCCATTCTGGCAGGCTTTTAATAGAAGCAAAACCACAAGATATAATAGCTATGACAAAAGCAAAGAGTATTGAAGAAGCCGTTATTCGTTTATTTTAACTTGGTATATGTCGTATATTCAGACTCTTTGCTAAAAGTTTTAGTAAAATTAATGCTTTTGATCGCTAACTCATAATCTGGTTTCTGACATTTTTTTTGAGCCTTTTAAATTTTTATATAAATTTTTAGTCAAGAACGTTAAGATTATAATTTTCTATGCAAAACTTTTAAATTTTTAAGTGTATTGATTTTATTTAAATGTTTTCGATTTTTGCCTGCAATTTTATGTAACGTGCTTTATTTAATTCAACAGATCTAACTTACTAAAACCTTTGAAGAAAAAATCTTTCAAAGATTTTCAAAGATATAGAAGGGAAATAAAAGATGAATTTTTTTAATATTTTAAGTATAACAAAAAGAATAACAAAAACTTTATTTAGAGATTACAAGTTTATCCTTATCAGTGTTTTAGCACCTATTATAATTATTCTTATATTTGCTGTTATCACAAGATCTGAAATACAATCAATTAACATTGGCGTCGTAAATCTTGATAATGAACTTCAAAACTTCAAAGTTGTTGAAAATTTTCTTAATTTTCTTGATAAAGATACTTATAAGATAATCAACTTTCAATCTCTGGATGATGCAAAAAATGCTTTTTACAACGACAGAATAGACTCAATAATCCTGTTTCCACAGGGTATTTCAGAAGTAATATATTTTAAAATATCGGGAGTTCCTTTAGATAAATCAGCTCAAATAACATTATATCTTGATTATACAAATGAAACAATATCTTCACGAATAAAAGCAGATTTTGAAACAGCAAACTTTAAATTTTCATCATCATTAGGTATAGAAAATGCAATCTCCCTTGAACCGACTTCTATTTACAAAACAAACTTTAGATCAAAGGACTATTATTCTACTGGTATAATAGCCTTTATAGTTTTTACCCTGGGTCTATTAGTTTCAAATATAGTCTTATCTTCAGAAAAATCATCCGGTATGCTTGAAAGAGTTATAGTTTCTTCTTTAAACTCATTTGAAATAGTTCTTGGGTATTTTCTGGCAATTTTATTATTATCAATATTACAGATAATTATATTACTGTTTTCTTATGTGATAATCTTAAAAGGAATATTGTCCTTTCAAATAATACTTGTATTTCTATTTCTTATTCTTCTTTCCTCTTCAGCAATATTTTTAGGGATAGCCATATCTTCATATTTTTCAATCACGCAAAGTTATCAAATATCTATATCTTTACTTTTACCAACTTTGCTTATCTCCGGCATATTCTGGAGTTCAAAAGAACTTCCAATAATCGGTAAAATATTATCGTATATTTTCCCGACTACATTTGGTATTGAAGCAATAAGATCTATTATAATCAAACAAATCCCCATCTACTCACTTTTATTTTACGCCCTTATTTTGTTTATATTTAATATTATCTTTATGATTGCAGCATCCTTTTCAATAAGAAAATCTATTTGAAATATTTAAAATGATGTCTCAAATGATAATTTTATATTAATAAAAAATGATGATATATTTATAACATCAAAGCTGGCTTCTAATCTCCATAATATCCCGGAAGATAAAAGTTTAACATAAGGTATCAGATATAAGGAACTAAGATTATAACCACTAAGTGTAAGCTTTGTCAAAAGTCCAGAAGCAAAGATATCAAACTGATCTTTATATCCTATATCAAAATGCATGATAAGTTCCTGACTTTCTCCTGTGCCTGTTAAATCTTCTCCATTATACACTTCTGGTTTGGAAAATATTGAGAAACATTCGTAAAAATTTTGCATCCTGAAATTTTGTTCAAGAAGAAGATATAAACTTAAAAGATCCGTATAAGTTCTTGTGTCTGGCATTCCAAGTGTAAGTAAAATTGAAAAAGTTTTTTTCTCAAAAAACATTGAGATAGACCATCTGTATAAGATTAAAGATTCTGTTCCAAAAAATATCGATATATATAAATCTTCGATAACGTTCATCTTAAATGATAAATCAAAAGCATCTATTGTAGAATCTTCAATAAGATTTATCGAAGGTTGATATGCATAGAATGAAAAACTTAGAAGATCTTCCATAAAAGAAGTTTTTATACTCACTCCATATCCTGAAATATCATAAACACTGCTAAAATCCTTATCAGGGTTCAATGTGTAATAAAATGTATTATAAGAGCCACCGCTTCCAGCTTTTTCAAAATCGTTGACGAAAAAAGATATATCAATAAAATCCAGTAGTTTTGAGATTGTAGCACTCAATGATAAGAGTTCCAATGCTGGATATATTGTATGTATATTTGCATCAGTATCTTCAACATTAAAAATGTTAAGAGGTGAGTAAAATAATGAAAAACTTATATCGATATTTGTCTTAAGTCCACCACTAAAAAGAACAGTAAGGTAGGATATTGGTGTGGTTTGAAAGTTACTATCAATACTGAATATCGATATAAAGTATGGTATCTCAACTGATGCTGCATCAACCTTTATATCTAACCAGAATAACAAGCTAAAAATGATCAAAATCAAAAATATAAATATTTTACTGAATTTAAAAATATTTGAATTCATCATTTTTACCCCTTTTTGCAATAAATAGATAATATTACTTTTTATTAAATTAACATTAAGAATAGATATCATGTTTTTATAAATCAAATCAGCAATAATATTAATATTTTCTATGAACCAATAAATAAATGGCAGATAATAATATTTACATAAGTTAAATAGCACATCTGATATTATTTTCGTAAATTTTGCAATAATTCTTCAAATTCTGTTTCAGAAAAACCAAACTCTTTCTCAAAAATATTTAACCATATATCAGGAAGTTTTGCACAAATCCGCTTATTTGATAATGCTTGAATAGATGAATTATCAAGTTTTGGAAATTTGATACTATAAGCAAAAAGCATCTGTTCTCTTATATCGTACCTTTTTTGAAAATCTGCAAATTGTCGTTTAATCCCATATTTTGAATCACCAACGATTGGTGTCCCATTATTAGCCAATGTTATTCTTATCTGATGAGTCCTTCCAGTTTCTATAATAACTCTCACCAAAGTAGTTTCTTTTGAAAAAGACAGAGGTTGAACTAAAGTAATAGCTATCTTGCTATCTGGAGAGTTTTGTATCCTTACGATATTTTTTTCACTATCTTTAATAAGGTTTAATGTGAACTTTCTTTCATTATTTATTCTACCATAAACTATTGCAATATACTCTTTTTGAAGTTTATGATTTTTTATAAGTTCTGAAGCTTCGATAAACGCTCTGTAAGTTTTTGCAAATATAACAGCACCTTCTGTATTCCTATCCAGTCTATGCACTGGAGATGGTGGAAATAAAATTTCTTCTTCAGTAGTCCTGGTAAAATCTGTTTCCCCGATATTTTTTTTATCTATCTCTTTATAACTATTTTTGTTTTTGAAAGTATTCTTTAAAATTTCAGTTTTTTTTGAATGTTCAAAATAATCACCATTAAAATTAAGATAATTAAAATTCAGGTAATTAAATAAAAATCTCTGCAATACCCATTTTTTTTCCTGTAAATCTTCATGAACAACCATTGATGAAGGCTTTTGCAATATAATAATCGAATCATCCTCATATAAGATTAACAAAAAAAAGTCAACATCATTATTGCTCTGCCTCTTACGATTTAAGTCTGGATCCTGTATTTCATTTTTTTCACTATGTTTTTTCTCATCTTCAGATCCTCCATTTATAGATTCCAGATTTCCTAACTCCTTTTTATTCCCTTCCAGCATCTGATGATATAGTAGATCAGAAATATAAAAATAAATCTTATCACCCTGTTTTAGTATATATTTTTCGTCGCATTTTTTATTGTTAATTTTTATTTTTTTTTGTCTTATCAATCTATATATAAGATTTTTTGAACATCTAGGGAAAGTACCTATCAAAAACCTATCAAGCCGTTTACCAGAGTAAGAATCATCAATATTTACGATTTTCATTCTATTTCCTGCTTGTATTTAAGCTATAATCTAAGGTTCTTGCAGCTAAAAAACACTTTTTTGCATTAATGCAGTACAAGGAGCCAATTTTCTGCATATTTACTCAAACTGAGCTGCGTAAAGCCAATTTATCTTTCTGTATTTATGGCTCATTTCAGCTTTTTTGCACTATTTTATTTCAAGATTAAAGATATGTATATTGCATAAATCCAAATATGCTGTATCTGTTAGTTGAATCATTAATAACTATATGAAACAACGAAAAATGTCTTTTCGATATTTTTAATTTTTTGCTAATTTATACTGATCAATTTTTAAAATCTATTCTATGGAAGTTAAATGAAAACCTGTTTAAAAGCTATTATTATAAGTTTATTTGACTATGAAAATTTTGATTCTTTCTATGCTGATGAGACCGATATTGAGATGAGAAATCTCGCATCAAGTGCAAATATTGATATCCTCAACAATAATAAGATTATCATAAAAGTGAGAACAAAAACTTCAAAAACGTACTTAAGTGTTGGGAAAATACAAGAAATAAAAGAATAAATATCTTTACTTTCAAGAGATGCTCAAGCAATAGTTTTCAATCGAGATTTTAACCCTACGCAACAGAGAAATCTTGAAGATGCATTCGAGCTTAAAATAATATCAAAAACTGAACTCATCTATCAAATATTTTTAGCGAGATGTCAGTCAAAACCAGCTAAAATTCAGCTAGAACTCGCTAACTTGAAATATCTTAAAACCAGACTTACAGGATCTTACGATAATTTTGACAGAATAAGAGGAGGAATAGGTCTTAAAGGTCCAGGTGAAACAAAGCTTGAGGTAGATAGAAGAACTCTATCAAAAAGAATTCATAGACTGGAGAAGCAGTTAACTGAGATTGAAAAGAACCTCAAATTACGAATGGATAATAGGAAATCTGAGATTATCCTATCTCTTGTTGGTTACACAAATGCTGGTAAAACTTCAGTGTTGAATCTTCTTACTAGAAGTCATCAACTATCGGAAAATGAACTTTTCACAACAACTGATGTAAAAAGCAAGAGGATGTTCATTCCACCTGATTCACATATTATAGTTTCCGATACAATTGGTTTTATAAGAGACTTACCAGCTCATCTTGTGGAATCGTTCAAAACTACGCTATTAGAAATATCAGTATCTTCTATTATTGCTATAGTGGTCGATAGTTCATCATTATTTGCAGATGAACATATAAAGATAGTGCTGGATATGTTAGAAACATTAAGATGTTCAATGATAACTAAAATATTTATTTTCAACAAGATAGATCTTCTACCTTTAGATGAGCTAACTCATTTAAAACAACATATTAAAAAAGATATACCTGACAACCCTTATTTTTTTATCTCCACCAAAACTAAAGAAGGGGTAGACGATCTGCTACAATATCTCACTTTTTTTGTAAACAATGCAACAGATTGTCTATCCCGAGTAAACAAGTAACTTATTTCCACTCAAAAAAGATTCTTGACTTTTTTTGTGAGTAATAATTACCCTAAAAATATAAGGTGCAAAAACAGAGGATATCTTTCGAATCTCGTTTGTGTGGCTAAGCCATCTTAGTGGTTAAACTCGATCTTAACCGCTGGAGTCATGTCGGAATAATATATGCCCTTATCTTTTACATAAACTCCAGCAACAAATCCTACAATAAGATTGCTGATATTTCCCGGCTTGACACCCCAATGTAACTCTTTATTGAATATGAGACTAACAATATTAGCTGGTTTATCATGCGCCAAAGACCATGGAATAAGTGTGACTTTAGCTTTTTCAATATCAAGATTGTATGAATTTATGACTTTACCTTTGGAATTGTAAAGGTTGATATATAGTTCTTGATTCATAGGGAAATAAAAATAGATATCAAAACCATCTTTCCAGTACTGTACTAAACCATAAAATACATCATCTTTTAAGGTTATTGCATCAGAGTGATAGATATCAAATCTAATTTTTTGACCATCATCACATGCAGTAACACCAGTTATATCTATCTCCGGAATTTTAGGAATCTCATTGTCGCCAGAAGATTCACCCATACCATAAAGGTCTGTCAACTCATCATAATTTGCATTTAAAGCATCAACAACAGTGTTAATAGTAACATATGGAATTTCTTTTGTTTCTTGAGTAGAAGACATAGAAGTACAGGAAAAAAATGAAATCAGCAATAAAAAAGTGATGGATAGAATAGAAGCAATAGTCAATTTTTTCATTTGAACTCCTTTAAGTTTTTGCTTTTAATCTTAATACTTGACACCCAATCGATCAGCTTAAGGAAAATATTCTTAAAAATAAACTTTAATTAAATTAAAGATGACAAATGAAATATTCTGATATAATAACGATAAAATATAGCAGAATAATATCATCAAAAATTTAATTGAGATTATTTAAGCAATTAAAATTATAATAGTTTAATTTTTACAAAAATCAATGATTTTTATAAGTACTATAAAAATTTTATTATTGACCATTGCATCTACTTTTGTTATATTATTATAAGCGTTTTTAACCTTTAATTTACATTTATTTAATTATTAGTTATAAGACAACTTGCTTTTATAAAGTTTTTAGATAAAATTAATTACCATCCAGCATTAATTTATCCAGAATTTATTTTAACATTTAAAAAAAATAAAAGTTAAAAATAGAAAAATTAATAAGGTTATATTTACATAAATAAATTAAGAAAGAGTAATGAGTCAGTTTTCAGAATCAACTGATATTCAATTTGACACAAAAGATAAGAGTAAACTTAAAGAACCATCTATGTATAAAGTCATCATGCACAATGATGATGTTACAACGATGGATTTCGTTGTGTTTGTGCTTCAAACTGTATTCTCAAAGAATTACAGGGAATCTATTGATCTTATGCTAACTGTTCATAAAACAGGCTCAGCTATTGTTGGGTATTATACATATGATATTGCTATTTCAAAGATATCAAAAACTCATGAGCTAGCCAGAGCAAATGGATTTCCTCTTACATGTACATATGAAAAAGATTAATTTGTACTTTTTTCATTTGAAAATTTGGAGATTGATATTTTCATACCTTTTTTTTAAAAAATTATATATATAATAGTTTTTTATAGTTTTCGATTATTTTTAAGCTAAAATATATTATTGTAAAAATATTATTTTAATTTGAAAAAGACGATAAATTTGGTTCATCCAGCAAATTAGTCCTACTCGCTTTTCTATAAGGATTAAATGTATAGAAATATGAAAAGGGAAATAAAAATATAAGACAATTTATATTTTATTCTTGTTTTCATAATTTATATATATTTTTTTAAACAAGTAGCCAATTGCCGGATGAACGAGGGTTGATATATTAAGTTACAAAACTTTTCATTTAATGAAAAGTACTGATTAACCGGAACTACCTGAATTTATCAATGTATTATTAGTAAATAGAAAATCATAAAAATTTTTTTTAAAAAGAAGGTTATATAGATGAAAATAACTAGAGAATTATCAGACATTCTACAGGATTCCTTTTTAGAAGCCAGGAATCGCAAACATGAGTATATTACTCCAGAACATTTTTTATATGTAGCAATGAGGTATCCTACTTTAAAAACCATCTTTCAGATTTGTAATGCTGATGTTAATACTTTAAACAATCTGTTATCAAATTTTTTAGAGACAAAAGTACCTGTATCGGTCGAAAATAAAGAACCTGAACAGAGCATACAATTTCAAAAACTCTTTGAGTTCGCTGTTACAAATGTATATTCCGCTTTAAAGGATTTTATTTCTGTCGAAGATATAATAGTTTCTATTTTTGACTTACCCGATTCCAATGCAGCATATTATTTGAATAAGGCATCTATTCAAAAGTCTACAATTTCAAAGGTTATAAATTCAAATAAATACAAACAGTTGAAAATAAATCAGACAAATTCTCTTTTGGAAGATCAGATAAATGAAAAAGAAGTTTATGAAAAAGAAGATGAAGAGCATGATGAAGAAATATTGACTTCTAAGAAAAGGTTTAAAATTACAGATTATGCAACTGAGCTTGTACAGAAGGCTAAAGCAAATGAATTAGCTCCATTTATTGGTCGAGAATATTTACTTACAAGAGTCATGGAAATACTTTGCAGGAAATACAAAAACAATCCTTTACTTGTTGGTGAAGCTGGAGTTGGTAAGACAGCTATTGTTGAAGGTCTTGCCCAGCTTATTGCATCTGGTAAAGTTCCCCCTCAATTGAAAGACACAAAACTATACCTTGTCGATATGGGAGGTATCATTTCTGGAACTAAGTTTCGAGGTCAATTTGAACAGAGAATTCAAAATATTTTTAAATATTTTAAAAATGAAAAAAATAGCATTGTATTCATAGATGAAATTCATACCGTTATTGGAGCTGGAGCTACAGTTAACTCATCTTTAGATGCATCTAATCTCATTAAGCCATTTTTAACTTCAGGTAATATTAGGTGTATTGGAGCAACAACCTATGATGAATTTAGAAAAGTTTTTGAAAAAGATAGACCTCTTGCAAGAAGATTTCAAAAGGTTGATGTTCCAGAAACCACAGCTGGAGAGACTATTCAAATCCTTAATTCAATTAAACATATTTTTGAAACTCATCATAATGTTAGATACACCGAAAGTGCAATTGAAGCTTCTGTTAACCTTAGTTTAAAATATTTAAGAGACAAGTTCCTCCCTGACAAAGCCATAGATCTTTTAGATGAAGCTGGTTCACATGCAAGATTATTTAAAGCAAATTCATCTAAATCAAATAAGAGATTAACTGTTACAGAGACCGATATCCAGGCCCTTGTTTCAAAAATAAGCAAAGTTCCAGAACAGATTCTTTCTTCCGATGATAAAAATTTATTATCCTCTCTGGAAAGCAATTTAAAAAGTGTTATCGTTGGACAGGATAAGGCTATAAACATAGTTGTTGAAAAGATTTTGATGGCAAGATCTGGTTTAAAAAATCCTGATAAACCAATAGCATCTCTTCTATTTGTTGGACCATCTGGTGTTGGGAAAACAGAGTTGTCAAAACAACTGGCACATTTTTTAGCTGTTCCATTTATTAGATTCGATATGAGTGAATATCAAGAAAAGCATACAATTTCACGTTTGATCGGTGCCCCTGCAGGATATGTTGGCTATGAAGAAGGTGGTTTATTAACAAATACAATTATTCGAAATCCTTATTGCGTTCTTCTTCTTGACGAGATAGAAAAAGCTCATCCCGATATATTCAATGCTTTACTTCAGATTATGGACTATGCAACTTTAACTGATAACACCGGGAAAAAGGCTGATTTTCGAAATGTTATACTCATAATGACTTCAAATGCAGGCACAAGGTTTGCCGATAGAAAGCAGATGGGATTTACTGGTGATAACCTGAAAGATATTACCATTAAAAAGGCTGTAGAAAATTATTTTTCACCAGAATTTCGAAACAGACTGGATACTATAGTTTACTTTAACAATTTAAATATCGATAAGATTATAGAGATCGTCAGGATTCATATTAATGAATTTTCTAAGATGCTAGAAACTAAGAAAATAGTTCTAAAAATATCTGAAAAATCTTTACAGATCCTCGCTAAAAAGGCTTACACAGAAGTCTTCGGTGCAAGAGAAGTCGAAAGAATCATAGATGATGAAATAAAGAAGAAATTTATTAATTTTATAGTTTTTGAAAGACAAGAAAATGACTCATGGTATGAAGCATTCATTGAATGTGATGATAATGATCTTTTTAAGATAACCTTTTCAAAAATCACAGATTTTAATCCTCAAAATTCTATTAATATTTCTGAAGATAATATTATAAAAAATGGTATTGAGAAAAATTTCACCGGACATAATACGAAAATTACAAGACAAAATAGAAAGAGCACAAAAAAGATAAATTCCAAATATGAAAAAGATAGTATGATAAATCATGAATAAGGTTAATGGTAATGCTAAATAAGTTATTAATTTAATTTTGCTGGATATAGCAAAATATATGTTTGAACTGTTAAAACAGAGTTTTTTTCGATCTATTACCGTACAATTTTTTGAAAGAGAAATTTTATTAGTTCTTTAATGAACTTTAAACATTTAGATCTATTACCTGCAATAGAATGCATGGCACTTAAAACATTAAATTCAAATGACCTCTGTCCCTTTTTTAAGGTGAAGATAATATTGTTATAAGCTGGATTATGTCAATACATAAAAATATAAAATTTTATAAGCTGAGCTCTAGATTATGGTTCCCCGATCCTTCTGTTGCACCAGGGGACTTTCCACTTGCCTATGGTGGAAATCTTTCACCTGATAGACTCATACTAGCTTATAAAAGTGGTATATTCCCCTGGTATTCTAAGGGTCAACCAATACTGTGGTGGTCACCAGATCCAAGGTTTGTATTATTTTTAGAAAATCTTCATATACCTGCTTCTTTAAGAAGAAAATTAAATAAAAACTTTTTCGAGTTAAGATCAGATACTAACTTTTCACAAGTCATTGTAAACTGCGCAAAAAGCATAAGAACGCAGAGATCTTATAAACAGTATAATGCGAAGCAAAATGATAGTGACTTTGAAGCTTCTACATGGATTACAAAATATATGATTGATGCATACATCAAACTTCACAATCTTGGATATGCACATAGCATTGAAGCATATCTTCAAGGCGAACTTGTTGGAGGTCTATATGGAGTTGCAATTGGTAAAGTTTTTTTTGGAGAATCAATGTTTTATACCTATCCAGATGCATCAAAATACGCA
Source organism: Exilispira sp. (assembly GCA_012517545.1). Lineage (GTDB taxonomy): Bacteria > Spirochaetota > JAAYUW01 > JAAYUW01 > JAAYUW01 > Exilispira. The sequence goes on along the minus strand of JAAYUW010000161.1, from coordinate 2,939 downwards.
TTTGTTAAATTTGCTCAAAAGTTAGCTCAATATGGCTTCAATATCATAGATTGCCAGGTATATACAGATAATCTTGCCCGATTTGGTGCTCAAAATATTCCTCGAATCAATTATCTTTCTATTTTGAAAAAGGCAATAAACTGTGAGAACCCTATTCATGATTGGAAAAATCTCTTTGCAAAGGATTCTATTTAATTCTTAAAAAATTAGATGCAAATTGATTTAATTTATAAAATAATTTCATCCGATAAATTATTAGTTTAATTTTTTTTTATTTATATGCTCTTCAATATTTGAGAAGAGCCTATTTGGACTCTCTTAACGGTTCACAGCAGTCAAAAGCTAAAGTCTAGAGTCCTGAAAAAAAAGGTAAATTTTTTATTTACCCATATTTAGTTGAGAAGAGCCTAAAAAGTATACATTAAAGGAAATGTACTATAAAATATCCAGATAAAAGATCATAAAAGTTCTGTTAAATAAATCTTGAACTATCAATAAAAGCTTATATTTGACCAATCTATTTTTTTTGTTTATATTTATAATGAAATCTTGAATTGTCTTCTTTTTATTTTTGCTAAATATCTCTAATATATTTAATATAATTTTGCAATTACTATAAGATGGTTATAGCGCTGAGACTTGTGACTTTAAACTTTTCATTGTATAAATCTTTTCTCAGGCTTTGACTTTCGGCTTTTGTACAGACACAAATATGTGAAAAAACTAAAATACTATTAAGGAATAATACTATGAGCACAAAACTTGTAGAAGTTGATAAGATGCTTCCAGAAATATTGCCTGTTTTTCCTATTTCTCCTAAGCCTCTGTTCCCCGGGATTTTTATGCCTATTGATCTTGAACTTGAGGATGAAATGTTAAAACTAAAGGATCCTATTGAAAATGGTACTTACCTTTGTGCTTTACTACTAAAGGATCTTGATAAAGATTTTAATCAATCAAATCTATACGATGTTGGTGTTGTTATTAAGATTTTAAAAAAGAGTTTTATAAGCCCAAATGTCGTATCCATGCTTTTATATGCCTTGAAAAGAGTAAAAGTTAAAAGATTTTTGCAGGATGATAAAGGCTTATTACAGGCTGAAGTCGAATATATTGATGAAGATTATGATCCAAATGATCCTGAAATAAGAGCATATCAAGCTACTATAATCGATATGGTTAGAACATTAGCTGATCAAAATCATTTTTTTATGCAGAGAGTTAAATCTACCGTATTTAATGCAGATTCTCCTTCAAAAGTTGCAGATTTTACTGCATTTATAATTGATCTTAACAGAGAAGAATATCAAAAGGTTCTTGAGATATTTGATATAAAAAAAAGAATGCATAAAGTCATTGAACTTCTTAGAAATCAGATGCAAATTGCTGAGATTCAACAAAAGATTCATGATCAAATAAATGAAAAGATAGCCAATCAACAAAGAGAATTTTTTCTTAGAGAACAACTTAAAGCCATAAAAAAAGAACTCGGTATATCAGGTGATGAAAAAAGCTATGAAATCAATAAATTTAGAAAAATGCTGAAAGACCTCAAATTTGAGGGTGAAGTTTTAGAAAAAGTTGAACAGGAAATTGAAAAACTTGAGTATATGGAACCTCAAAGTTCAGAGTATGCAGTCATCAGAAATTGGCTTGATCTCGTTTTTAGTTTACCCTGGAGAAAGGAGTCGAAAGAGTCAATCGATATCCAAAAAGCAAAAAATATACTTGAAAAAGATCATTATGGACTTGACGATGTTAAAAAAATAATACTTGAATTTTTAGCTGTTCGAAAGCTTAATAAAGATATAAAAGGATCAATAATCTGCCTCGTTGGACCTCCAGGATGTGGTAAAACTTCTCTCGGGAAATCCATTGCCAGAGCTATGAATAGAAAATTTTTTCGATTTTCTCTTGGTGGCATGAGAGATGAAGCCGAAATAAAAGGCCACAGAAAAACATATGTAGGTGCAATGCCAGGAAGAATTTTAGCTGCATTAAAAGTTACCAAAACTAAAAATCCCGTTATAATGCTCGATGAAATAGATAAACTTGGAATATCGTATCAGGGAGATCCAGCTGCTGCACTTCTTGAAGTTCTGGATCCTGAGCAGAACTTTGAGTTTAGAGACAACTACCTGGAAATACCTTTTGATCTATCAAATGTTTTTTTCATCACAACAGCAAATACTCTAGACACCATCCCAAGGCCTCTACTTGATAGAATGGAAATAATCCGACTCTCAGGTTATATAGATGAAGAAAAATATGAAATTGCGAGAAAATATCTTTTACCCAAACAACTTAAGAAACATGGTTTGAAAAAAGATCAGGTTATTCTAGAAAAGGATGTTCTATTATATCTTATCAATAACTATGCGAGACAGGCTGGAGTCAGGGATCTTGAAAAAGAGATAGAAAAAATATGCCGTAAAATTGCAGCGAAAATAGTTCTGGGTGAAAGCTATAATAAAAAGCTTACTTATGATGATATTAAAGAGTACCTTGGAGTACCAAAGATTAGGGATGATGAACTTATCAAGATTACAAGAAATGGCCTTGCTATAGGCCTTGCATGGACCGAGCTAGGAGGTGCTACACTTGTTATTGAATCTCTTAATATCCCAAATTCAAAAGGATTTAAGTTGACAGGACAACTAGGGGATGTCATGAAAGAAAGTGCAAATATAGCTTACTCATATGTCAGAAGTGTATGTGCAAATTATGGTGGAGATCCAAAATTTTTTGAAGATAATGAGATACATATTCATATACCTGAAGGAGCAACTCCAAAAGATGGACCTTCAGCCGGTATAACACTTGCAACTTCGCTATTATCTTTAACAATAGGCAAAAAAATTCGCGAAAAGGTTGCCATGACAGGTGAACTTACACTCACTGGAAGAGTTTTACCTATAGGCGGCTTAAAAGAGAAAATA
>JAAYUW010000160.1 GCA_012517545.1 Exilispira sp. | reverse complement strand
TTTAGAATTATTTGCCAGATTTACATAATATCTATCAATAAAAGACGAAAAATTTATCATTAAAACCAGGGTTCACAAGTATTATATCAATAAATTGTTCAACTGCAATAAAATTTAACTTTAATCTTGAAAAAAAATAATGCAAAAAAGGTGCGAAATGGTATAAATAAAGAAAAAAGCGGTGATCCCTCGAATTCACTAAAAAGGTGATCACCGCTCCAAAAAGAAAACTATGAAAAATATAAAATATTTAAAATTAATTGCAAAAGAAAATTTAAACATCGAATCTTCAGTTGGTATGTTACCAATTTTATCATTTATTCAAAAAATTGGAATTAGTAAAGCTATACTTGAGGCTTCTGGATTAAAAGAGGGGAAAGCTGGTAAAAAGCAAGTTGCATTACTTATACTCTGTATCCTTGCTATTATTGATGGAACAACAAATATAAGACAAATACCTCATTTTATACAAAAAAATAGACATTTATGTTTTTTATTAGGTTTTAAGGAATTACCAAAATATGATGCTATTTATAAACTTCTGAAAAGGATAAATAAGGATAATAGTTTTGTAAAAAAGATAAAAGCTAAGATGCAGGATATAATAAAAAAGTATTATATAAATGATCAAGAAGCTATAATAGCAGATATAGATGCAACATATATGGAAACCAAAAAAGAAAGCGGTAGTCTAAACTACAAGAATGAAAAAAGCATATCGGCTCTTTTATGTCATATTGGTAAAGAAAAGATGGTATGGGACTTTGACCTAAGGGAAGGAAGTAGTTCTCCTGCATATGGCATAAGTAAAATTGTTAATGATTTTTTTGCAAAAACAAACGAAATAAAAATACAAAAATTAATAAGAAGTGACAGCGCTGGTTATCAGGGAGAAGTAATTAACATATGTGAAAGAAAAGGGGGATATTTTGTAATTAAGGTATCCGAGCATTATGACTTTGACCAGCTTGTAAAGGATAAAGCATATACAAAATATGAGGATGAAAAAGATTGTATATACTCAACAGATCTTATTCATACTATGAATAATACGGATCCATTTCGGGTTGTTGGATACACTGAAAATTATGAAGGAGAACTTTTTTCACGAAGTGGATATATAGCGACTAATATTGGGCAAGAGAAGGCTGGATATGAAATTGTGAAGATATACAGGAAGAGAGCTACACAGGAGCAATCTATAGAAGAACTAAAAAATGAAAGTGGATTTAGATATGTTCCATCAAAGGATAAAGATATAAACAACATATACGGATGTTTATGTATACTTGCATATAATATAATGGTTTTAATCCAATATTTGATGAAGAGCAAAGGTATTGATTTAGACTGGGAAATAATGGATAAAAGATTTAGAATAAAGACGTTTAGATATTATTTTATCCATTTAGCAGGAAAGATTGTCAAAAGATCAAGACAAATTATTGTATATATAGCAAAAATAGAAAACAAATGGTGGGAGGCTTTACTTAGTTTTTGGAACAGTTGTTTTGGCTTTGGATTTTATTATAGATAATAAATATATCTTACAAAATATCATAAAGACAAACATGCATGGGTATAGGTGTCGACTTTTTACTGAAAAAAGTGCAAATTTCACCTCTTTTTTCTTTTAGTAAAATATTTTAATGCAAAAATAATCATAATTATTTGAAAAAATGTAAAAATTCACTTTTTTTGCATAAAAGTAGGGTCTTTAAATAAAAAATTCAAAATTGGAGATATTACAATATAGGTTTAACATTACCAGATTTGCTTTCTCTTCAAAATAGAAATTGTAAGGTTACTTTATCTTTTTGTGATAATATAATTGAAAATTTAGGAATTGCAA
>JAAYUW010000014.1 GCA_012517545.1 Exilispira sp. | reverse complement strand
TCCGGTTCTGGGATATCTTGATGATCTCGTCATCTTACCAGCTCTTATAACGCTTTCTATAAAGCTTATTCCATCACCGATAATGTTTAATGCACGGCAAAGAGCTGAAAAGGAGCGTGTAGATTTACACAAAAACTGGCTTTTCGGTGCTATTTTTATCTTGATCTGGATAATTATAATTTACCTGATTATATCGAGTGTTTTAAAAATATTTTCAAGACAGATATCATTTATCGATATAATCCTTTAACTTTTCAAAGATAAGCTTGAAAAGTTCTTTTCTTGAAAATTTTTCTCCTCTAAAGGGGATAGAATTCTTTAGATCATAATACTTTGTAAGATCTTCTCCATATGTATTTATTTTAGCATCAATTGATGCAAGGGATAATATCGTTGGTGCAATATCTAAAAAAGAAACTGCATTTTGCTTTTCCATGTGAGGAGTTATTCCATTACCGTATATGATAAGTGGGACAAACTCGCATACCAGCCCTGAACTTGCTCTACAAATCGCATTCCTGTAATATTCATTTTTACGAACATTTGTAGAGTGGTCTCCAAAAATGATAATCAAAGCATCAGGATATTTTTCCAGTATGGCTTTTATACTTTCTTCAAGAGCTTTATCAACATAATTTATAGAGTTAAAGAAGTTTTTTGTTCTGCTATCTTTGATGTTATCAAACCTTTTATTTTGATAATTGATGTTTATAAGGTTATATGGTTCATGGCTAGACATTGATATTATATAATATAAAAATGGTTCTTTTTGCTCATCAAGTTTATTTACAGCAAAAGAAAAGACATCTTCATCTTCAGCACCCCACGTATACTGTTTTAAGCCCATTTTCTTAATATCGTAATATTCTTTAAACCCGGCTTTTTTAAAAGACTTATCTCTATCGAAGTAGAAGGCTTGATTCCCGTGAAAAATATAAGAATCAAAGCCAGCATTGTTGAAAAATCTAATAAACGAATTTTTAAAAGCTTCATCTCCAAGTTTCATTGCAGGATACTCGTCGAGTGGTTCAACACTGTTTATAACCGCAAACTCAGCGTCAGAGGTGTTTCCTCCCTTGTGGTAACTAAGGCAAAAAGGAAAAAATAGCGATTTGCCAGCCAGATCGTTTAAAAATGGAGTGACATATTCTCCATCGTGCTTTGCAAAAATGGCAGTGCTTTCCAGAGCTTCTATTTGAAAGATAAATATTTTTTTATTTTTTATTTTATCTTCTGGATGTTTAAATGTAAGTTCAGGGCCAAAGTCCAGCAGCTTCGCCCAGTTCAAAGTGGGGGGATTTTTTATAAACACAGCGACACTGTTTTCTAAAAGTCCGTAAAAATAAACAGATTTTACCTCATCCTGAAACCTGGTAGAACGAGCCAGCTCAATTGGCGAATCTATAAATGTAAAGATAAGAGCCGATACAAGAAAAAATATAAGAAATATAAGGATAAGTGCAGTTGCTCGTTTTATATCTTTCTTTTTGAAAATGTTTGTAAATGATACGAGGTATTTCTGTATATTACCATATTTTATAAGGGAATAAATAAAAAATGGAAGATCAAGCAAAGTCCAGAGCATCTCCCACTCCATAGGGATAGAGAAGTGATTTAAAAGAGAGGTTGATTCCTGGATAAGGAAGATAACCGAAAGAAGGTGAAGGTATCTGTTGAAGAAAAAGTAGTAAGCAATGTTTATAGAGATAAATATTGCCTGGACAAAATAAAAAATGATAAGATAAACAGGCTTTTTTGGCATAAAAAAAAGAACCAGAAAAAGGCCGCATATAGCCACTGAGCTTAGCAGTTTTAAAAAAAAATATTGAAGATCGAAAGAGGTTATTACCTGAGCTGATATTGCAACTTTTAAACCATTGAAAAAAATGAATATTAAAAGAGGGACAAGTAGTTTTTTAGTATCCTGCTTCATATAAAGTTTTCCTTTAAACCGAATTTTTACTGCTCTGTGAAATTTAGTAAAATCTATCTTTTTGCAGGAGAGCCATTAATTATATAAAATTTAGCAGTATTGTCATCTCTTTTCTATGACATTTCTTTATTTTTAATTCAAAAAATGTATTTATCCTGAAGATGAACACTTTCTTTTTTTTTTAAAAATCAAAAAAATATTCAAAATAATTTGACTTTATTCTTATCTAACACTATACTAGTATTAGTTAAAAATTATGCTATGATTTAAAATTAAATCCAGGTCAAAAAGAGCCAGCCACGATGAATATAATAAACAAGAATACAGATTATGCCATAAGATCTCTTATAGAGATGTCTAAGGCTCCTTCTTCCTTTATATCATCCAGAAAAATATCAGAGATTCAGGGTATCCCTTTACAGTTTGTCAGAAACATCCTTCAGGTTTTAGTGAAGGAAGGAATTGTTGAGTCTAAAGAAGGAGCTACCGGTGGAGTCAGACTTTCAAAATCTCCCGAAGAGATAAAACTTATTGATATACTAAAGATCTTTCAGGGTGATATCAAAGTTTCTGAATGTATGTTTAGAAAAAAGATCTGTACAAGGCAGTCAATCTGTGAGCTTAGAAAGAGACTTGTTGTCATAGAAGAAAAGTTAATAAATGAATTTGAAGGCATAACAATAAAGAATTTAGTAAACGATATTGAGGAAAATTAGAGTGAAAAGGCAGATAATAACTATTGATGAAACTAGATGCAATGGTTGTAAGCTTTGCGAAATGGCATGCCATGATAGTAAAGATGCAGGTTCCATGCTGTGGAGGTCTTTCAATTTTAGTTAAAGATGCATCAAAGGCATGCAAAATAGATTTGATTATTGATGAATTTACTTTGAGTATCGACGGCAAGATAGTATAAAAAAATGACTGGAGGTATTTAAGATGACAGAAAGCGTATTTAAACTAAAAAAAACGGATCAAAAGACCATCGAAAAGGTTATCCTGGATGAAAATATTCACTATATGCACATGATATTTGGTAAGGATGACAGTTTACCAACACACTTTACAAACTCAAATGTTTATATGACTGTTTTAAGAGGAACTCTTTCGATTGATTTAAATGAAAAGGGTTTTTATGATTATGAAATTGGAACAATACTTAAGATACCAGTTGGAACTAAGATGACAGTAAAAAACAATGCTGATGATATTCTTGAAATAACCGTAGTCAAGGCTCCTGCGCCAAAGAATTAGACTTCTGTATACTAATGTCTGGCTCTTAAAGAGTGAGAAGAATAATATGAATGATTAATCTATTTTTAAATATGTATTTATATCGAGATTTATTGTGCCATAATATTGAAAAATTCTAATTCATAATTTCAAACCTATATTAAGGAGGAAAATATGGGTATGTTTTGTTTTCAGTGTCAGGAAACTGCAGGCGGGAAAGGATGCACCATAAGAGGTGTTTGTGGAAAACCGGAGGAAGTGGCAAATCTTCAAGATTTACTGATATATGTTCTTAAAGGTATATCTGATATTGTTGTAAAGGGAAAGCTGGATGTTACAAAGATAGCGCAGGTCAATCATGAACTTACCAACAGCCTCTTTATGACTATTACAAATGCAAACTTCGATCCAGAAGCCATAGAAAAACAGATAAGAAAGATGCTTGATCTAAGAGGTGAGCTATTAAATCAGATAAAGGTTGGAAATCTACACGATTCAGCAACTTTTAAGGTAAATACAAAAGAAGAGATGATTGAAAAATCCAGATCTGTAGGAGTGCTTTCAATACAACCAGAAGATGTTCGATCACTCAAGGAGATGATAAAGTACGGTTTAAAGGGAATGGCTGCTTATGCTGAGCATGCCAGCAATCTTGGAAAGGAAGATCCGCAGATATATTCATTTATTTACGAAGCTCTTGCAAAAAGCCTTGATGAGACTATTTCCGTTGAAGAACTTGTCAAACTTACTTTAAAAACTGGAGAATATGGAGTTAAAGTCATGGCTTTACTTGATGAAGCAAATACTTCAAAGTATGGAAATCCAAAGATTACAAAGGTTAATATAGGAGTTCGAACAAATCCAGCAATCTTGATATCGGGGCATGATCTTGCTGACCTGCATCAGCTTCTTGAGCAAACTAAAGGAACAGGTGTTGATGTCTATACCCACGGAGAGATGCTCCCGGCACATTATTATCCATTTTTTAGCAAATACGATAATCTCGTTGGGAATTATGGGAATGCCTGGTGGAAGCAGATTGAAGAGTTTGAACAGTTTCATGGGCCGATACTTTTTACGACTAACTGTATCGTTCCACCTAGAAGCGATGAGGTAAAAGGCAGGATATTCACAACCGGTTCTGTTGGTTACCCTGGATGCGAACATATAGAGGCTGATACAAATGGAAAGAAGGATTTTTCAAAGATCATAAAACTTGCAAAGTCTCTCCCTCCTCCAGCACAGTTAGAATCTGGCAGCATTATCGGTGGTTTTGCTCATAACCAGGTGATAGAACTTGCAGACAGGATCGTTGAAGCTGTTAAATCTGGAGCTATAAAAAAGTTTTTTGTGATGGCTGGTTGTGACGGTAGGGTGAAATCCCGGGAGTACTATACAGAATTCGCAAAAAAATTACCAAAAGACACAGTCATCTTAACTGCTGGCTGTGCGAAATATAGATACAACAAGTTAGATCTTGGTGAGATAAACGGGATCCCCAGAGTTCTTGATGCAGGGCAGTGTAATGACTCATATTCACTCGCTATTATAGCCTTAAAGTTGAAAGAAGTTTTTGGTCTTGATGATCTAAACAAGCTTCCAATAGTATTTAATATAGCATGGTATGAGCAAAAAGCTGTTATAGTACTTCTTGCATTGCTTTACCTTGGTGTTAAAAATATACATCTTGGGCCAACATTACCCGGATTTTTATCACCAAATGTCGCTAAAGTTCTTGTTGAACAATTTGGGATTGCAACTATTGATACGGTTGATAATGATCTAAATTTATTTTTAAACAAATAATTTTACGATTTATTTATGCTCTTCACTTTTTTGTAATTATTGATTTCATTAGATAAATAAGAGTGATCTTTAAGTGTACTTTGACGAATTGGCTGCTGATAAAACGAGTAAAGAGTTAAATTCGATGCTAAACTGCTGGTAATAAGCCGGCAGTTTTTTTTTAACTATATCCTCTATTTTATTGTTAGAAATTTAAAAAACATTATACTAAGCAAAAGAGTACTTTAAAGTTAAGTTAAGGGAATAATAATTATTGAAAAACAACTTTGGAGATCTTATGAACAAGGTTATTGAAACCCTTTTTGAAAGAAAATCTGTTCGCCAGTTTACCCCACAAGAGATATCACAGGAAGAAAAACAGCTTATCCTGGAATCCGCACTTCAGGCTCCCACAGCAGGGAATCAGGTTTTATACACCATACTTGACATTGATGATCAATCAATAAAAGATAAACTTGCAGTTCTTTGTGATAATCAACCTTTTATAGCTGAATCAAAGATGGTTCTTGTTTTTCTTGCTGATTGCAGGAAATGGTGGAATGCTTACAGGTATGCTAAGGCTGAGATGAGAAATCCTGGACCTGGCGATTTTTTACTGGCTTGCTGTGATGCTCTTATTGCTGCAGAGAATGCCGTTATAGCTGCACAATCTCTTGGAATCGGTTCTTGCTATATCGGGGATATACTTGAGAACTGTGAAGAGGTTACTTCACTGCTTACTTTAAAAGATTATGTTGTCCCAGTAACACTTGTTGTTTTTGGTTATCCTACAAGAGAACAGATGGAAAGAAAAAAACCTAAAAGATTTGATCTTGATTTTGTTGTACAGAAAAATAATTTTCATGAGCTAACTGAACAGCAGACCAGAGAAATGTTTACCAAACTTGCAAATAAAGATGACTTCGATTATGATACATATTTGAAGTCTATTTGTAAAAGAAAATATGTTTCAGATTTTTCGGTGGAGATGAATCGTTCAGTTGAAAAGTATTTACGAGCTTTTTTTTCTGATCGTTAGTTTTGACTTTACTAAACATCTAACAAATTTAATTAAGAAAATTAATAAAAATTAAAGAAAAATAGATGAAATTCTGGAAAAGGAGTACCTATGCAAAACAGGATTACAAAAAAACAACCTTTGCTAGATGAAAAAGGGCATATAACAGAACCTGGCTGGGCTACTTATCCTCTTTGGGAGTACAAAAGAGAAAAAATAAAGGCACCAAAGTGGAGAATTAAAGAGTGGGACTACTATGCTATAATTTCAGAGAAAAAAGGGTATGGCTTGACTTTTACTATAAGTGATCTCAGTTATACTGGTTTAATAGCGATCTGCTATCTTGATTTTAATCATAGATATTATAATCAAATCGATGAAATGATCTTCTTTCCATCTGGAAACTTGAAACTTTCTCAATCCGACAATGGAGTTGTTTCATTTACTGGAAAAAAGCTTACTTTAAAGTTTGAGACAATTGATGATAAGAGAACTATATCCTTTAGTTCACGTTTTATCAAAGATTACGACGGCAATTGCGGTATAGAAGGTGAGATTATTCTTTATGAAAAAGCTGGAAGCGATAGGATTGCCATAGCAACACCATGGAAAGAAAATCCGAGAGCATTTTACTACAACCAAAAGGTGAACTGTCTTTCAGCAGACGGATATTTTATTTTAGGTGAAGATAAATTTTACTTTGAAAAAAATGAAGATTTTGGTGTTCTTGATTGGGGACGCGGGGTATGGACTTATAAAAACAGGTGGTACTGGAGTAGTCTATCCACCAAAATTGATGATCATTTATTTGGCTGGAATCTTGGGTATGGTTTTAGTGATAGAACTAGTGCAACTGAAAATGCTCTTTTCTATGATGGTAAAATAAGTAAACTG
>JAAYUW010000159.1 GCA_012517545.1 Exilispira sp. | reverse complement strand
TGAAAAGATTCTACAACTAAATCCTGAAAGTCCTATATTTAAAAGGATGGAAGCATCTTTTAAGGTAGATCAAAATTCCCAAAAGATAAAATATTTTGCTGAAGTTCTTTATGGTGAAGCTCTACTTCATGAAGGATTACTTCCAGAAGATTCAATAGAATTTGTTAAAAGTTTAAACTCGCTTTTAGGTGAAAATTAAACGATTATAATGAAATTTATCTCTCTTCATTTTTTATTACAGTCAAATATTTGTGGATAAGACTCTATAAATAAACTCTAAAGTCTATTTTTTTATATAACTTACCTGGTTAAGAAAAGTCAATTTTAGTTATAGATTAATCAAATTTATTTCAGGACTATTAAAACGAGAAAAATATTGACAAAAAATTAAAGAATATAATATTTAATTTGCTTTGATGTTCTTCAAGGCAGGGTGAGATTCCCGACCGGTGGTAAAGCCCACAACCCTTTTAAAAGGTGGATGCGGTGAGATTCCGCAGCCGACAGTATAGTCTGGATAGGAGAAGAACATGGTAAAACTTGAAAATATAGACTTTTCTTTTGATAATAAATTAATACTTTCAAATATTAATGCAAAATGCGATTCTGCAGAGTTCATTTCCTTTATCGGCCCTTCGGGATGCGGTAAAACAACTTTGCTTCACCTTATTGCCGGTATTTATAAACCTCAAACTGGTAAAATCATAAATACTTTTGAGAGAGTTTCGTTTGTTTTTCAAAATGATTCTCTTCTTCCCTGGTTAAATGTATTACAAAATGTTCTACTTCCTTTAGAGATAGAAAAAGGCAAGATTACTACAGATGATAAAGAAAAAGCCATCTCTATACTTTCAGAAGTTGGACTTCCGGATATATCCAGGTTATACCCTTCAGAACTTTCAGGTGGTATGAGAAAGAGAGTCGAATTGGCTCGTGCTCTTGTTTCTCAACCAGAGCTATTGATACTTGACGAACCGTTTTCCTCTCTGGATGTTATAAATAGAGAAAGGTTGAATGTTCTTTTAAAAAAACTTTTTATTAATCATAAATTTTCAGTTATTCTTGTAACTCATTCTATAGAGGAAGCTGTCTTTCTTTCTAACATAATATATGTTATGTCAGATAAACCATCGAGTATAATTTCAACTTTTGAAAATAAAGAAGCTAGAATACCTGCCCAGTATTTTTTACTTTCCTCACAACAACAGGTTATTGAATCCAATATAAGATTGCGTGTAAGTGAAAATTGGCAAAATTTAAGTGAAAATGGCCAATATAAACGAATTAAATCAAAAAACCTACAATCTGAAAAAGTTGCAGTTAAAATTCAAGAAAAAGAACCACTGAAAAATAGGCTAAAAAAATCCATATATTCAATTTTAATACCATTTGAACTGGTTTTTATTTTTTATCTTTTAGAATTTATTAAGAAAAAGTTCAATATCGAAGATTTCTTTTTGCCCTTACCATCTTCTATTTTAAAAAGATTCTCAGAAACAATGCAGACAGGTTTTATCTTACCCCATATATTTCAAACTGTTTTGGAATCTCTATGCGGATTTATAATAGCATTTATTCTTTCGTTAATCTCAGGTTATCTTTTAAGTAGAAGCAAATTCCTGTATAACCTCGCCATGCCTTATATTATTGCTTTCAACACAATACCATCGGTAGCATTGATACCATTTTTGATACTCTGGTTTGGTTTTTCAATAGTTCCTAAAATAATAATTTCAATAATTGTCATGTTTTTTCCAATGTTAATCACAAACATCACGGCGTTTATTCAAATACAACAGCAATATAAAAACCTGCTTATATTTTATAAACCATCGGCCTTTGAGAGATTTAAAAGGTTTGAATTCCCAGGAGCGCTGGCATATATATTTTCTGGAGTAAAAGTTTCAATAACTTTATCAATAATCGGAGCAGTTGTAGGAGAGTTCCAGGCAGGTTCGGTAGGACTTGGTTCTCTTATACTTATAGCTAAAGCTAACTTTGATACACCTCTTATGTTTGTAGCTCTTTTATGGCTAATAATACTTGGCCTTACTTACTTTTCACTTGCAAACTTCATATATATAATAGTCACAAAAAGGAAAAAAATTACGAAAGAAAATTAAAAGATTTTGAAAAAGGAGATTAACTATGTATAAAAAGAGAGGTTTGTCTATTAAAAATGTAAAAAAGTTGCAGACCTTGATTGCTTTAATTTTGCTTTCAGGTTTTTGCTTTACATCAATTTTAGAAACCACTAAAGCAAATGCAGCTAACTTTGATGATATGAATCTTTTGATAGGTTATATTCCTCATGTTCAATTTACACCTTTATATGTTGGGATAGAAAAAGGAATATTTCAAAAATATGGGATCAATCTTAAAATTGATTACTCATTTGGCAGGGATATATTTGGCCTTTTGATGGCAGAAAAAGCTGATTTTGCATTGACAGATTCAGATGAACTTATTATAAGCTGTGAAAAAGGAATGGGGCTTAAATCTTTTTTTCAGTACTATCAGGATTTTCCTATTTCTATGGTTGCTTTAAACCAGAATGTAAAACCTGAAGACCTCTATGGAAAAAAGATTGGCCTGCCTGATTTTTATGGAACAAATTATATTGGAACACTTCTTTTCGTCAATAGATATAGACTTGCCAATAAAACAGAAATAGTAAAAATAGGTTATACCCAGATCCAATCGCTTGTGAGTAAAAAAGTTGATGTTGTCGCTTGCTATTACAATAATGAGCCTATTCAACTGAGGTTGCAGGGATATAAGATAACCGAATGGAAGATAAAAGACTTTTCAAATCTCGTTGGTGGTTCATTTGTATCATCTGAAAAAAATTTAAAAAATAAGCATGATCAATTTTCTCGATTAATCAAAGCTCTTACAGAATCTATAGAATATACTAACTCAAATAGAGATGAGGCTCTTGATATAGCATATAGAACAATAGGCTCATTACAACCTCAGATGCGAGAATTCTGGAAAGAAGTCCTAAATGCAACTTTGCAGCTTATCTATGGAAAAGATCCAGTTGGTTCATTAAACACTGAAAGATACAGATCAACTGTCTCTATACTTTTCAATTTAAATTTCATCAAATCAGAAATGAATCCATCTCTTTTTCTAGAATTTATTAAGTAGTAAAGTAAATTTTCTAGCTCATTTATCTAATTGATAAGTAATTGCGTTCGATGACAATAAATATCTAAAATTATATAGTTTTCAATGTTCAAATGCATCTTATGATCTAAAGCGTTTTAGTTAAAAAAAGAATTATTTATAATTTTCGCTATTCGCTTATTACTACAGTCTAAAATCCGTGAATAGTACCTTTATTACTACAGCCTAAAATCTATTTTTTTCTTTATTTATTCATGCTTAGTTACGAAGAGCCTGATTGTATTTTTTATCAGAAAAGCCATCAAATATAAAAAATGAGTTGAAAAAAAAATTGAAAGGTTATAGATAAAGTGGTATTCAATCAAATATTTTATAAAAAATATACTGTTATTCGCAATTTTGTTGTTTAAGATAAAAAAAAGATGTATTCCAGCAAAATTCTTACTATTACTAACTCTTTAAGAGGCTCAAATGTATGTCAGAGATTTTGAAAGTTATAAATCACGTAAAAAAATGCCTATTTTACTTGATATTCTCTTGCAGATTTTTATTTTTTCAGTTATTTTAGCTGTTATTTTTTCTTTTTTTATGCCAGTTAAAATAAATGAACAGATTGAAGATTCAAAACCAGCATATTATATCGTTCAAAATAATCTTTTTTTTATGAACTTTCAGATAAGAAGAGATGATCTTGTACTTGTTGATAATAGAAAGGTCGATATAAAAAAGTTGTTTTTTAATCAGTTTATAAGATTGTTTTCTTTTAATCTCCTCAGACAAAACAATGAATATACGGTCTATAAAATTATTGGTCTGCCAAATGATATAATATCTATAAAAGAAGGTTATATCTATGTAAATTCAACTAAATACAATTCTCTTCCAACTTCGTTTTATAACAAAGATATGACTTTTTACCTTAAATCAGATCAATTTTTTGGTATTTCCACCTATGAAAATTCGCTTGATGATTCCTTTATAATCGGTCCGATCCCCTTTGACTATATAATTGGCAAAATTATTAAGCAATTTAATTTTACCTTATAATATATGGTAATTGCAGTCAATTAGCAATTTTTATAATTATAAGTGCGGGCATTTGCTTAATTATATTTATAACCCTTTATCCGTTAAATTTATTCTTCCTTATTTTATACTTGTTGCTATTTTCCTTTTACAACGATTGAAACTCTAAATTTTATAGAGAAAAGCCTACTTTCTTTTTCTTAGAAATAATCAAGATTTCCATATTTTCAGATGTTATTGATATACAGAAAATAAAGCATGAATTTAAAAGGATAAACATGGATGATATTTCTATATATATTCATTTACCATTCTGCAAGAAAAAATGCTATTATTGTGATTTTTATTCACTGCCTGCAGGTTCTTTACCAGAAACTTTTATCGAAAACTATCTCTTAGCAGTTTTACTGGAATTACTTAATTACACAGATCTTTTAAAAAGTTACCGCATCAAGACGATTTACATAGGTGGGGGTACGCCAAATATTATTGAGACTTCAAGGCTTGAAACATTTTTAGAACTTTTTTTTGATATTTTGAAAAAAATAAATCCAGATTTTTATGACAATATTGAAGAAATTACAATTGAGACAAATCCAGAATATATATCTAGAAATCTTATAAAAATGCTTAAAGATGAGGGAATTAACAGAATATCATGTGGAGTCCAGACTATCTCAAAAAGATCTGCTGAAATCCTTGGAAGATATATATCGAAAAATAAAATTATTAGTTCAATTGAAATTATAACTGAGAATTTCACAAACTTATCTCTTGATTTTATGCTTGGAGTTCCAGGACACTACATAAAAGATGAGTTAAAATTTATTGAAAATCTTAATTATAGGTTTAACTCTCTTAAACATATTTCAGCATATATTTTGATGATTCCATTTGGTACACCAATATATTACAAAATTTCGGAAAAACAAACTGAAAATAAATCGATTAAAGAATATAACTATTTTAATAAATTTATATCTCAATTAGGATTTAAACAATATGAGATTTCAAATTATTGTAAACCAGGTTTTGAATCAAAGCATAATCTTGTATACTGGAATAGACAAAATTATATAGGTCTTGGAGCAACTGCTTCCAGCTATCTTTACAATGTGAGATACACTAATAGTTGCATAGCTGAATACTATCAAATGTTTTCAGATTGCATAAACGATAGGAATTTGACACTATCAAATTTTAAAAGTCTAACAGAGGATCTTAAAAATCATACTTTTAACAATAGATATTTACGAAATGATTCTGTTGCTAATAATTTTTATAAAAACCTTCTGGTTTATATAAAAAAAA
Source organism: Exilispira sp. (assembly GCA_012517545.1). Classification (GTDB taxonomy): domain Bacteria; phylum Spirochaetota; class JAAYUW01; order JAAYUW01; family JAAYUW01; genus Exilispira. The sequence goes on along the minus strand of JAAYUW010000159.1, from coordinate 2,380 downwards.
ATAATATAAACCATGAACTTTTAAATAAAACTCAAATGATGAATGAAGAGATATTCTTATCATTAAGGAAGAATGAAGGGTTGAATCTAAACAGTTTCTTTAACGAATTTGAACAGGATTTTCTCATGGATAAAAAAATTGAAATTTCCCGCCTTCAAAAAATGAACGACTTAATAATCGAGAGAGATAATATTAAAATTCCATCTGAAAAATTTCTAATTTACAATAATATAGTTGGAGAACTGCTTTATTAACATTTTAAAATTATAGTTTTAACAAATTAACATCTTTATTGCTAATTTTTTTTATTTTTTTATATTATTAAATATAGTTAAAAATAGATAAAAATTTGTGCTTCATAAAATTATGATAATTTTATATGATTTTTCTTGACCACATTGCTAATTATTTAGTATATTATATTTGAATAATTTATCTTTTAGGAGTGTATTAGTGGTTGATAAAAGCGATTTAACCGAAAATTTGGGTTCAAATAATATTAAAAATGAACTTAATTCAGATATTAATGATAATGCTATCGAAGAACTTTTAATTTTGCGACAAACAATCGAAGAAAAAAATGAAATAATTGAAAATCTTAAAAAAGAAAATGAAGATCTGAAAAATTTATCAATCAGGTTAAAAGCAGATTTTGAAAACTATAAAAAGAGAGTTAAGGAAGAGAATAAGGACTTGATCAGGTTTTCAAATCAAAGGCTATTACAGGATTTACTTCCAATAATTGATGATTTTGATAGAGCTATAGCTTCGATTCCTGCTGATAAGATGGAAGATCCAGTTTTTAAAGGTTTAACTATTATTTTAACAAATTTTCATAATCTTCTGGAACAAAAATATAATTTAAAAAAAATTAATGAATTAAATGTTCCATTTGATCCACTATTGCATGAAGCTATTTCACTTGTTGAAGATCCTTCGGCAAACGGTATGATGGTTGCTGAAGTCTTTTTACCTGGTTACAAAATTGACGAAAGAGTTTTAAGAGCCGCAAAAGTTCTTGTTAAAAGAGGAGTTTCAAAAACTTGTGATCATGTCAAAGAAGATAAGGATATGAAAACCAATTTAAATGAAAAGGAAAAAAATGAACCGGCAAAGATTTCTGAAGAGCAAGAAAAGCAATACGAAGATAATAAAGAGATAAATAAAACTGAATAAAAAAATCATTTTGAATTAAATATTTGAAGGAAAAAATAAATAAAACATAAAATAGTTTAATAATTTAAATTAAAATATATGTTGTATAAGGAGTATCAATATGGGAAATAAAATTATTGGAATTGATCTTGGCACAACAAATTCTTGTGTTGCTGTTATGGAAGGAGGAGATCCTGTTGTTATAATAAACGAACAAGGGATGAGAACCACACCTTCAATAGTCGGATTTTTAGACAATGGTGAAATACTGGTCGGCCAACCTGCAAAAAACCAGATGATTACAAACCCTGAAAACACTATATTTTCTATCAAAAGATTTATGGGTAGAAAATATTCTGAAGTCAGCTCAGAGTTAAAAACTGTGCCATACAAAGTAGTAGAAGGTCCAAATGGTGATGTTAGAGTCAATATAAAAGGTAAACTTTATTCGCCACCTGAGATTTCAGCAAGAGTACTTATGAAGATGAAGAAGATTGCTGAAGATTATCTTGGTGAAGAAGTTACAAGAGCAGTTATAACTGTTCCTGCTTATTTTAATGATACACAACGACAGGCAACAAAAGATGCTGGAAGGATTGCAGGTCTTAATGTTGAACGAATCATCAATGAACCCACAGCTGCTGCCCTTGCATATGGTCTTGATAAGAAAAAAAATGAAAAGATTGCCGTTTATGACCTTGGTGGTGGTACTTTCGATATTTCTATTCTTGAAATTGGAGATGGCGTTTTTGAGGTTAAATCAACAAATGGTGATACACATCTCGGTGGTGATGATTTTGATCAGAGAGTCATGGAATGGTTGATGACTGAGTTTAAAAACGAAACTGGCATAGATTTACACAAGGATAAGATGGCTTTACAGAGACTTAAAGAAGCTTCCGAGAAGGCAAAAATTGAGCTTTCACTTTCTATGGAGACAGAAATTAATCTACCATATATAACAGCAGATCAGAATGGTCCAAAACATTTAAATAAAAAACTAACAAGAGCTAAACTTGAGCAACTTTGTGATGATTTATTTGAGAGAACAAAGAATCCTTGTCTTGCTGCTTTAAAGGATGCTGGCTTATCAGCATCAGATATTGATGAAGTCATTTTAGTTGGTGGTTCTACCAGAATTCCTAAAGTTCAACAAATAGTGCGAGATCTTTTTGGTAAAGAACCTCATAAAGGTATTAACCCTGATGAAGTTGTTGCTGTTGGT
>JAAYUW010000158.1 GCA_012517545.1 Exilispira sp. | reverse complement strand
CTTCAACTGCCAAACTATGAAAAGCAGATAGAACAGATAGGTGCAAATATTTTACCAGAGGATACAGCTACTTATATCTATACAAGTGGAACAACTGGCATCCCTAAAGGGGTTGTTTTGACTCACAATAACATTACATCAAATACAAGAAATCTTCCACCAATGGCTAATATTAAACCTTTAGATAAATTTCTAGCAATTCTCCCCCCCTGGCATGCCTTTGAAAGGACAGTTGAATATACTGTATTAAATGTTAGAGCCTTTTTGATCTATTCAAAACCTGTTCCATCTATTCTTTTAAGGGATATATCGCTGGAAAATCCACAATATATTGTTTCTGTCCCAAGAGTATGGGAAGGTGTCTATGAAGGGGTCATTCGAGCAGTTAAAAGTGGTGGTAAATTCACGTTTGGTCTTTTTTCTTTTTTTCAATCTATCGCAATTTTTAATTTTAGAAAAAAGATCGCTCTGACCAATCAAATCCCTTTTTTTTCTCAGGACGAGTATGTTAAAAATCTTGTTATGAAACCCTGGAGTTTTCTCTGTTATATCTTATCATACCCTTTGTTTTTATTGGGTTCAATTCTCGTATTTTCCAAGATTAAAGTTCTACTTGGAACTGGTTTTAAGTGTGGTATTTCTGGAGGTGGTGCCTTACCAAGACATATTGACGAATTTTTTAATTCTGTCGGAGTAAAAATTCTTGAAGGATATGGCTTGACAGAAACTGCTCCTGTAGTAACTGTTAGAAGGTTTCAGAAACCTACCATGTATACTATAGGAGATTGGGTCCCTCAGACTTTGATAGAGATTCGTGATGATAATGGAGTTAAGGTTCCTACAGGTCATAAAGGAATTATTCATATAAAAGGTCCTCAGGTCATGAAAGGTTATTATAAGATGGAAGAACAGACAGCAAAGGTATTAAAAGATGGATGGTTTAATTCTGGTGATATTGGTAAAATGGATATCAGAGGTTATGTGCAGATCACAGGAAGAGCTAAGGATACAATAGTTCTATCCGGTGGAGAAAATATTGAACCAGAACCGATAGAAAAAAAATTATGTGAATCTCCATTTATACAATTTGCCGTTGTGGTCGGGCAGGATAAGAAGATGCTTGGAGCTTTGATAGTTCCAAATCTGGAAAATTTTGCGAATTTCTTTAAGGAAAAAGAGGGAAAAAACATTACAAATCTAACCGAAGTTTGCAATAATGAGCTTACAAGAACTGTAATTCAAAAAGAGATCCAGAGATTAATATCTTACAGCAATGGTTTTAAAAGATATGAACTCATTGGTGGTTTTGAACTTATAGATAAAGAGTTTACACCATCTGATGAGCTAACAGAGTCTTTAAAAGTCAGAAGAAATGTTGTCTTTGAAAAATATGCAAAGAAAATTGAAAAAATATACAATAGATAAAAATATTTGTGCATTAATGGAACTCGTGCCTGAAAAGATAGATTTTGTCTGCTTTTTATTCTACTTTTGTATAACTTGACTTTATGAGAGGCTGAACCTATTATGGCTTTTATACTACTTAATCTGACTATAAAACATTTTTAACAAAGTTTAATTTTTAAAATCATATAGGAGAGATTATGGCAATTGTAAAACCATTTAAAGGATTAAGACCGTCTGATGCAATAGTTGAACAGTTTCATTGCCCACCTTACGATGTTATGGATAGAGATGAAGCGAGAAATCTTGCTCATGGTAAACCGTACAGCTTCTTGCATATCACAAGATCAGATATTGATTTACCAGATTCTATTGATGAACATGATTCACAGGTGTATCTTGTTGCTAAAAGAAATTTGCAGAAATTTATCGATGAAGGTTTACTTGTAAAAGATGCTGAAAATTGCTATTACTTTTACAGAGAAATATGGAAAGGAAGAAGCCAGTTAGGACTTTTCGCAGTTGTAAATACTGATGAATATGAAAAAGGAATAATTCGAAGGCATGAATTTACCAGAAAGGAAAAAGAAGTTGATAGGACAAACCATATAGTGATTACCGAAACTCATACAGAACCTGTATTTCTAACTTATCAGAATCATGATTTGATCGAAAAGCTAATACTTGATTATATTAAGAATCATGAACCTGCTTATGTCCTGAATGACGAAAATGAAGTAAATCATACTCTATGGGTTTGCAAAGATGAGAAGATAAATAGACAAATTGAAGATGAATTTAAAAAGGTAGAAATTCTTTATATTGCTGATGGCCATCACAGAACTGCATCATCTTTAAATGCAGCAAAAGAATTTATGAAAAATAATCCCCATCATACAGGTAATGAAGATTACAATTATTTCATGGCTGTAATTTTTCCATCAAACCACTTAAAAATACTTCCTTACAATAGAGCAGTTAAAGATCTTGGGGGGATGTCAGATTCTCAATTTATCGATAAATTAAAAACTATTGGGGAAATTACAGAAACTGACTTAAAAGAACCATCTAAGAAGCATGAGGTTCATATATATTTATCTAATAAATGGTATAAGCTTAAATTTAAAAAAGAACTTATACCAGATGATGCTGTTGAATCTCTTGATGTTGCTCTTTTACAAAATCTAGTGCTCAGTCCATTTTTAGGTATAAAGGATCCTCGAACAGATAAAAGGATTTCATTTGTTGGTGGTATTCGTGGAACTTCTGAGCTGGAAATGCTTGTTAATAAAAGAGGCTATGCCGTTGCATTTTCCATGTATCCTACCGATATCAATGATCTTATCAAAGTTGCAAGTGAAAGCAAAGTTATGCCTCCCAAATCAACCTGGTTTGAACCAAAACTTAGATCAGGATTGGTAATTCATAGTATTGATTGATGGTTGCTATTAGATCTTGACCAGGTGAATTTGAAGTATTCTAGTTTTTCATTTATCTATTATTAATACTGCTTATTTTTTGCTTCAGAAATAACCATTTTGTGATGTCTGGTCATTTTGTATAGTTTTTTGGGGACTTTTGATTGCAGTGATAAAGT
>JAAYUW010000157.1 GCA_012517545.1 Exilispira sp. | reverse complement strand
CTTTCGGCCTACCTTCAAACTTTACTTAAAGATATGAAGAATATTATTGATCTTAACAATAAAGATCAGAATATAAATAAAGACATAAATAAAAAAAGTATTATGGAGAAGTTATTTAGTTCATATCATTCATTACTTCTTTATTTTGAAAGCAGTATAACTGCAAAAAAAGATGCATGTGCAACATACACAGAAGTTGCTCGTTATATAAGTTCTATGAATTTTCAAAATGCTGAGCTGATTCAGGAAGCGATAAAAAATAAACTTGAATCTTTGCAGAAAACTCAAACTACTGCACTGGTTAATGATATACTTAATTATGCCAGTGAGATTTGCGATCAATTAAACTTTGGAAATAGTTATGCCATTGATACACTTGATAAGCTTAAAAATGCAAATCTTTCACTTTTAAGACTGAATGCTGATGGAATAAATAAGACCAATGCTCTTATTGATGCTTATAAAAAATATGCTGAACAGCAGGAAAAGACCGAAGAAGATAAGATTGAAAAAGAAAATTTAAAATCAATTTATTTGAACCTGCTTAATGAACTAATTAATGAAATTGTTAATTATGATGAGAATGCTGAGCTTACAGAGCCTCAAAGTAATCTTTTAAATTTTATTAACTCTCTTTTAGAGTCAGTTGATATAGATAAAGGATACGAACTTGTAATATCGTTTATAAGCAGTTGTATTTATAATGATTTAGAAAAGATGGTTACAATTTCAGTTGAAAATGACCAGAAAAAGGAAATAGTTGATCTTCCTACAAGAATAGCCTATTTAAATGATGAGCAGATGCAAATGTTACTTCGCAAAATGGGATGCGAAGTAAGTAAAAATGATGCAGGGGAAATAATAATAGCTGAACAGTGCTTTTCCTATATTCACGGTAAAGTAAAAGATATATATTCAGCTTTTATAAAAAAAAGTATAAATGAACAAAAGAATATATACATAGATGCCTGTATAAATGCACTAAATGTGAAAGATTTTAATCAAATGATCAATAGTATGAATGATGTTTCAAAATATAGATATTCTTTAATATTTATGCAAATTTTTCTTGGTGGTGGGATATTTGAAAAACAATGGGAAAATATTACTCTTTCAAATTCATTGACTAACCTTGACGACTGCCCAGAAAATGCTCGTAATTTTTCAAATGAAATATATCGAAAGGAAAAGGAGTCTTACAGTAATGTAACAAATAATGAAAATTTAAAGACTGAAAATTTAACGACTGATGAATCATCACCGGTAACTATCTTTGATTATATGAAGAGATTAAGAGAAAAATCGTACAATGATTATTATACCTTTATAGATATATATAATGAATTTAAATCTTTTGATAAAGAGATGGCTTTGCTTTTTGGTAATGATTCAGGCAGACAAGCAAGGCATATAGCTAATTGCCGTCAGATGCTTGGTAATTATTCATTTGGCTCTTCGACTTATACTAATGCTCAACTTCAACAGGCAAAAGATATTATTGGTAAACTTTCCAGGCTTACACAGTATTCAGAGTGGAAAAGTGGAATAAATAATAATGCTGCCATTGATGATTTAAGCATTGATGATTTAAGCGAAAAAGCTGGACTTAATTTAGATGAACTGGCAACTTTAGATACAACTTCTCTTACTATGGCTATTGCATATATGTTTGGTAATGCTTCAACCTGTAGCTCCAATCCTTTACTTAGTGGGTATTATCAACAAATTGAAACAATGGCAATTCAAAATGCAGTCACTTATGTTTATTTAAAAGAAAAAAATGAAATAGTTACTGTAGATGGCTCCATTGATATCGAAAAATTTTATGAAAAATTGAACAATTATCTTAAAACAACATATATTGATGAGATTACTGAAGTTAGATTCAAAATGAGTTTTAGTTTAACTGATTTTATTTTAACTGACGATGAAGCAAAGAGTTTAAAGCAAAAATGTTCAGATACTGTTAATAAAATTATAGATGGAATATTTGCAAATAAAAAATCAGCTGAAATAATTGAAGCTATTAAGCAGGTCACTGGAATAGTTGGATGTATAGATGACTATACTATAGCTTCTAAAATATCCTTACAGGACTGGTATAATGATAAGATAAGGATAAAAACTACCGAGGATAAAAATTTACTTGAAAATACATTCAATGCTTTTATCAATGATATTAATAATATGAAGAAAGATGACAGTGTCAATAATATATCCTTTACTGAAATTGAAAATGCAATTGATTTTGAAAAAGCAGTTCAATCTTATTCTTAAATACCTATTATTGGAAAACTTAAAGATATACTAAATACCGAATATTTCAAGAATCTAGCTGAAAATGAACCAGAAAAGGCTAAGATGGCTCTTGTTCAATTTTTATCGATGTATGGTTTTCATAATATAGAAATTAAAAGTAAAATTGCACTGGTATATTCTGATGATTTTGAGAATAAAGCTGAACTTAAAGAAACTTTAGAGGATATAAGAGAAGAATACAATAAAATATTTGAAGATGTGGAAATCAATAGCCTTTTACCAGCTTTGTTTTTAGAAGATATAGAGAAAGTAAAATCTTTTTGTGTTGATTATTGTATGCAAGATATTATTATGATTACAAAAGATCATGGGAAAAAGCTAAAAAAGCAGATGGAAGATTACATAAAAGCAAAAATGGAAGAACATGAAGAAGTCAATAGTATTATTTATGGTTCAAAGGAAAGTTTTGATGAATGGATAGAAACATTAGGTAATTTTGTTTATGATTCTGATAATCCTGAACCTATTAATCCTGAGGATAATCTTATAACAGATGATATTGTCCAGAGATATATAGATGAAACTATTTTAAAATACAGGATTATATTTGGTTCAAAGCTTGTAGCAGGATGTTCCTCAGAGAGTGAGGCTATAGATATATTAAAAGATACATGTGGAATAGAAAAAGATTTTGCACTCTTTTTATATAGACAGGGAGCTTTAACTCAAAGTAATGCTGCTTATGCAACTCAACTTTATAGGTCTTTTATTACTGATGGTAAAGGAACTTTTGCTTTACAGAATCTTGTAAATACGATGAGCAAGGTTGCGGCAAATCTATCAATTTATTCAGAAAAAGCCAGTATAAAATCAATAATTGAAAAATTTGTTACTGATTGTAATAGCGGATCTGATGCAAAACAGGCATATGCAACTTATGTGTCTTATATGAAGAATAATGAAGAAATAGATTACAGCAATGCAGTTCAAGAATTTAAAAATGGAAAAATTAGTTCTGAAGAATTGAAAGCTATTTTATCTTATATAAAACTTAACGAAGATGATGTAGATGCAATACTTTCGAAATTATGGCTTGAAGGTAATAAAGAGTATGAAGTAAGCGATAAGAATGATGATAATATTCAAAACGCAGCGAACATTGATATTCATATTCAAATAGCGACCATTTTTTGTGGCAGCTCTCATGCTGTAAATTCATTTATTGATTCTCAGAACAAACTTATTCAGCTTTTAATTGCCATGGAAGATGTATCCAGTTATACAAAGCCTGAAGAGCCTGCAGAAGGAAATGAAGGCGAGGATAATTCCACTGGTAATACAGATTATGGAAAACTTTTATCTATTTATGATAGAGCTTCGAGCGTAAATTCATTAGATGAGTTTAATAAACTAACTGAAGATGAATCGTTGCTTTTAAGTGATATTTCCACAAGCCAAACTTCCGGGAATAACATGCTTTCCTCATACAGCAATATTTCTTTTCATGAGTTTTCAGCAGGGCAACTTGTATCGATGATAGAAAAGATGATCAGTGCAAAGCAAGAACTTGAAAAGAGTGATACAAGTGAATTAAAAAATGATGAGATAAGATTAAACAATGAAATTGCAGAAAAAGAAGAAGAAATAATTGGAAAAGAAGAAGAGATTGGAGCTTCAAAAGGAGAGTATAACACCAAGGTTGGTAATGTAAATTCTCTTGTTTCTGCTGCAGATAAAGCTTATCTAGACTATCTTAAAGCCAAAGAAGTATACTTTTTCTGTGTCAATATATATGCTGATGGCAAAGACATGTCAAGAGCCATAGATATGTACCGTTCGCAGATGGCTGAATATACACAAAAATATAATGAACAGGTTGCTATTTACGATATTGCTTTGCAAGTTTTTCAAGATGACAATGCTCAAAAGTCGGATATT
>JAAYUW010000156.1 GCA_012517545.1 Exilispira sp. | reverse complement strand
ATGGCAACTAAAAAGTTCATCAGCTATCTCCTCCTTTCTTGGTCATCTTAGTCCGAGTTGGACTTACCCATGTCCCCTTACCAGCAAAGCCAAAGACTGTCTTAATTGCAGGGATAAAGGTTGTGGCAATGGTAATGGCATAAGGGTTTAGAGGGGTTCTAAAACATTTAATATTTAATTTTATTATATCATATTTCAACTAAAAAAACACAAGAACTAACCCAAGTTTTGCGTTTTTCTTGGGTTAGTCCATATAAAAAAACACCCTTTTAAAGGTGTTAAATTTCAATCAATTTTCCTTCATCAATTTCTGAAACATCAACACACTCTTTTTAAGAAAAACAATAAAATCTTGAAAAAGGTGTGTTGAAAAGCTGTAAGTTCGCTTAAATTTAAACAAAAAAACATCTCAATTCATATCAAGATGTTTTAAAAGGGAGTTATGAAAAAAAGTATATTGCTAGTGTGGTAAATATAGTATACAAGTAATTACTTAATGCAAACTTAATTTTTATGATATGGTATAATATTCATAAATATGGAGGTGATTTATGAGCTTTAAAATCTACTGCAATTGTAATCATTGTGAGCAAGCATCAGAAGGTATAGTGAGTTATGCTATCGGATATATTGGAAATACAGAACCAGAAGTTAAAATGGAATGTAGCAAGGGGCATAATTTTACTGCATTAAATCACATTCCAAAATTTGCAATCATGTTTGAAAATGGTTTGACTGCATTTAATAATGGCTTTTATATTGAGGCGTTTTCGTGTTTTTATTCAGCTATAGAACTTTTTAGAAAGGATTTTTCACTTGCTTATTTTCATTCGTATGAGGGTAAAAAAGTAATAGACTTACAAAAGCATTTTAAAGTCATAAAAAATTCTGAACGGATATATGGAATTTATCAATTAGCTTTAGGTCTCTATAATGGTGATTCGGTAGACAAAGAATTTAAGAACATAAAAATTAAAGATGACAAGCAAAAGAATGACATAATAGCACTAAGAAACTTAGTAGTTCATGCTGGTTATATTCCATCAAAAACTGAAGTTGAACAAGTGGGTTACTACATTTATAAATACATTGTAACTAAATACCAAACATTCAATATTAAGGAACATGATTCTAATGACCCATTCCCATGGTTCGCTATTATGCAATATTACTTTGATTTTAGCGCTGAACATTGTGAGGAAAACGGGGAAAACTTTAAAGATATTGCACTAAATAAGGAATCAGACTATACTATTATTCTTTCTGATACTTACACTAGTTTACAATTAAACTCAGTAACAGACATTAAAAACCTTCCAACTTTTAATGATTTACTTACACTTAACAAAGGGCATAATATCAATAAAGATGGAATAGAAAAAATAGTAAATGAGACAGACACACTAAAAAACACATAATTATTAAAAAATTAGGTGTCATTTTATCTATTTTTATTCGTCTAATTCGCTGACATCAATACCCTTTCTCTTCAAAAATTTTACAAAATCCTGAAACAAAGTGTTTAATTGTGTTATAAGTTGTATCATTCTAACTAAAAAGAAAACTAAAGCTAAATTGATAATCATCACAACTTCTTGCTCAAAAGCCTTATCTTGACTGAAATTGTAAAATTCGTAAACAATCCAAAATATCACGATTGTCGTTGTATCTATAATTGCCCTGCGTTTTAACGGTGGGTTCATGTTTTCGCCGTCTTTCAGCCATGTCAAAAAAAGGATGATTAATATTAAGGCACTAATGCCTATTAGTTTATATTCCATATTCCTCCTTTTATGCAACCCTCTGCCAAAAATAAACAGTTAAAAATGGTTGCCAATTGTTGTGATTCGTGTTATCGCCTGTCTTAGTCGTACCGCTCAAATCACTAATTTGCCGTGTAAACAGTCCGTTGTTACTTGATGAAGTCGCTACTGCACTTGTGCCGTTGATACTTACTTGATTTGCAACTGTACCATTCCCCCAGACAAAAGTGTATGATTGCTTGTTATCAACTGCCCCAAAATTATCCAAGTTCTTGATGCTCTCCACGCTATGTCATGTTTCATCATTTTTTGTTCAACTTCGTCAAGTTCATATTTTTTGCACTGTTCCCAACTTATTTCACAATATTTTTTGCAATATTCAAACCACCTTGGATAGCGTTTTAGCTTTTTTTCCATTTTTGTGTATAGATAAGCAAGTTCGCTATTCCATTCGACATTTTCATATCTATTTCTGTAATAGTTGAAATTGCTAGTAAATTGCTCTCTGTCTTCATCTGTAAATTCAAATGTTTTTATGTTTGTGTCAAGCAATTGTGTCAGTTCTAGTTCTGTTAAATGTTCCATTTTTCTTTACTCACTTGTTTATTGTAGTAAATAAAGAATCCCCTATTTTTTAACAGTTTACTGCATTTGTTACTATTTTTTCAATTCATCTTGCGCCATTTCAGCTTTTAATTTAATCATATCCGCTTGCAAATTCATCACTTGGAATTCTAGTTTAAGCATCTTCAAAAATTCGTTTTCTGCTTGCTGTTGTTGTACTTGTGCTGTGTTTTCAGTCATATTCTTTTCAACTTTCTTCTATTATATACAGATTAATTAAACATTGCATCGTATTTTTCAATTTCGCTTTTTTGTTTAACTTCGTCAATTTGATTAAATAATTGAATAACATTATCATCAATACTTGCATTGTATTCCTTTTCAATTTTCTGATATTCAACTGTATCAGCTTTTCCAAAGCCAATTTTTTCATCAAGCGCAACCATAAATTTAAAGTAGTTCCGCTCCTCCATTTGTCGAAAAGGCGTTATAACTGCTTTTCTATTAATAAATCTTGATTCATGTCTCCACACCATACCTTTTTTGCCTTTAATTTTTTGTTTAAATTCTCGTCTTGTGTAAGTTGAATTTCTATATTTTTGAAACTCAGTCATAAATTCTGTTCTTAAATCTGCTAATTCATTATCGCTAATCTCAACTTCAGCAATATCATTTTTTAGTTTAGCAATATCCAATTCTATTTCAATCCAAATATTTTGACTTTTTAAATTGTCATGATACCATTTTCTAAGCTCATTTTTAAACTCAGCGTTAGCAAACATAAACTTAGTAACATTATGTTTTATTTTTAGTTCATTGACAAATTGTTTCATTTCTTTGACTTCTGAACAATCCATAACTCTTTTTTTGTTGCCATTTTCATCTGCATTTGCATCATCGTCAAATGCTGAATCACAATAATAAACAGTTGCATCAGTTTCATCAACTTTTAACTGTTTTAAACAAAAACTAAATACAGATTTTAATGCTGTCGCTGTGTCGTCTTTATAATAGTTTCTAAATGCTGAATCAAATTGTATCAACTCATCAATTTCATTTAAGTCCTTGATATTGCTAGTTATACCTGCAATTTTGAGCCACTGTAATCTTGTCATTGATTTTACTTCATCATCACAACCCACAATGTAATTTTTAAACATTTTCAAGGCAATGATATTATGTGTTTTGATATTATTTGCATTTGCTTTATAGTAGCCTTTGCTAATCATGTCAGCTTGACTTAATTCGCTTGTTCGTTTTACACCAATTTTAAAATGTGCTTTTTGACTTCTTGTGCCTTTTATATATTCAACTGTTTCATAATGCTTTAACAATGCTTTTGTGATTGCATCTTTCGTTATCGCCTGTAAATAACCTAGTTTTTTAAACTGTTTAACCCATTTTTCTGAAACAATGTTTTCAAATTCATCGTCAGAAAAAAGTTTATCAATTTCTACTTTCATATTAGTTTCCTTTAGAGTTTATCTGTGTTGCTATATCTTAGTTATTGTAGTTTGCTAGTACTTCTTCAAATTCAATTGTTTTTTCCCACAAAGTGAACAATCTGTCGTCATATCTATTTTTTGCAAGTGTTATATAGTCAAAACCACGACTTTTTAGGTATTGTGCGAATCTTCTATCATAGCAGTAAAAATATTTTTTCGATTCTTCTCTCATCAATTTCACTTCTCCTGTGCTTTATTTATACTTAATTATAACATGATAAGCAAATCATATCAATCAAATTACACTATATCTTGTGTCTAAATATTTTTTTAAACACTATATAGTGTGTCTTATTTCTTATTACATTGTTTAATGCAAGTAAAACACTAAGCAATCTAATAAAAAATAAGGGGATTCTCATTTTCTATTTTTTATTTTTGAGGAAGATATTATTTTTCTATTTTGTATTTATTCCCTCTCACCTATAAACCCAGAACTTAATTTGCTTGGGCGGTTGTTTTGGGTTTTTTTGCAAAATAATTTTAAATATTTTATCTCACCCTTATATACATGCAATAACCTGCATGGGCGGTTTTTTGGGCTATTTTTGCTAAATACCCCTTCACTTATATCGCTATTTTGTTTTGAAAATGCTCACTTTTTTAGCTGTTTTTAGATACTTATTATACATTTGTCCATAATATAATCGCTACGCTCAGTCAAAAGCCTACCGCATTCGCTACGCTCACTTGGTGTTGTTTAACCGAGTATTGCTGACGCAAACTCTGACAACCATTGATATTTTTTTATCTTTATATTAGTGTTGTATATATTATTTCTTATACGAAACTGATATAAAGATATAATTCAAAACTTTTAAAAACTCAATAGTATCAATAAAAATATTGGATTTTTAAATTATAGGTGTAGAAACTCTGATGTTATCCTTAAATCTTAGAGTCACTATTGTATAATTTAGACAAAGGACAAAAACATGAAAAAACGCTACTCAAAAGAATTTAAAGAAACCCTTATCGCCTTCTATCATTCTGGTCAATCCGTCACCCAGCTGTCT
>JAAYUW010000155.1 GCA_012517545.1 Exilispira sp. | reverse complement strand
TCAGAAGTGCTCCCAGGATTCCAGCTAAAAAGCCAAGAGGAAGACCAAAATTCAAACCACACCCTGATTGCACCATGGGAACCAGTGCTAAAACCATTATTGCATTCATTCCAACTCTGACAAGAGTATCGGAAATAGATCTACTAAGACTTAACTTAACAAAAGGAGCACAGATAAAAAGAACCAACAAAAAAATAGCTATAATGATCCTTGGCCAACCAGCTGCATCAATAAATCTTTTGATTGGAGACACTTTTGGTGTTATAACAACATCACATTTCTCCTCATTTACATCCTGTAAAATCTTTTGTTCTTTATTCTTCATATTTTCATCCTAATTTATTCAAGTTAATCATCTATTTTTAAACATTATCTTTACTACTTCCAACCATAAGAAAACCAAAATCTTCCAAAGAAGCATCCGGGGTTAAAATACCTGATATTTTTCCTTCATCAACTATTGCAATACGATCACATACAGATCTCAGTTCTTCAAGCTCAGATGAGATCATGACAATTGTTGTACCATGTTCTCTATTGTATTCACGAATAGTATCAAGGACAAGTTTTTTTGCACCAACATCTATCCCCCTTGTAGGCTCTGAGACGAACAAAAGTTTAGGTTCAAGTGCAAAAGCCTTTGCAAGGCATATCTTTTGTTGATTACCACCGGATAATTCTTGAGCGAGCTGACTTGCACTAACGCATTTTATTTCAAACTTTTTGATGTAAAATTCTGCAAGATCGCTAATCGCCTTATCATCTCGCCACTTTATGAGACCACCTAAAAATTTCTTGAGGTATTTTTCCTGTATCTGCATAGCAGTGAAAGCGATATTCCAATCTATTGTCTCTTCAAGTAAAAGCCCTACACCTCTTCTATCTTCTGAGACGAAAGCAAGTCCTTTTGCTATAGTATCTTTAGTCTTTCTTATATCAAGTTTTTTTCCATCAAAAATAACTTTACCACCTGCAGGGAAAAAGCCCATAATACCATTAGGAATCCCGAGTTTTCCCTGACCGGCTAATCCACCAAAACCAAGTATTTCCCCTTCATACACTTCAAATGACACATCACGAACAAGCTCACCTGGCATATCAACCCATAGGTTTTCAACACTGAGAATGACTTTACCACCAGTTTTATCCTTCCTGGCAGTCTGCTTTTTTTCATCAACAGTATGTCCAACCATCCACTCAACTACCTGCCGCATATTTGTTTTTTTAGTCTCGGTTTCAGTTATAAGCTTTCCATCTCTAAGAACAACTATTTTATCAGCAATAGTTAGAACCTCTTGAAGCCTATGACTGATAAATATAATGGCTATCCCCTGTGCTGCAAGTTTTTTTATAGCCTTCAAGAGTATATCTGCTTCAGATTCCGTGAGAACTGCAGTTGGTTCATCGAAAACTAGAATCTTTGTATTTGTTCTTTCAAGCTCTCTAGCTATCTCTGTAAACTGTTTATGACCAACAGGCATTTCACTAACCAGCATATCAAGATCAATATTTACACCAAGAGTATCAATAGCTTGTTTTGCAAGCTGTCTCATTTTTTCATAATCAAGAGTATGCATTTTTTCACCAAAGATATCAACCAGAAAATTATATTTTAATGGCTCTTTATTGAGTAAAATGTTTTCGATTGCTGTAAAACCTGGTAAAAGTGAAAACTCCTGATGAACCATACCGATACCTGCATCTATAGCGTCAAATGGAGTTGAAAAATTAACTTTTTTGCCATCGATAATAATATCTCCCTCATATCCACCGGTTTGAGAAATAACTGGCATCCCGAATAATATGTTCATTAAAGTAGATTTTCCAGCTCCATTTTCACCCACAAGACCCACTATTTCACCCTTTTTTACATCAAACGAAACATCATGAAGTACCTGATTACCAAAAAAAGATTTTGAAATATTCTTAATCTGCAAAAGACTTTCGTTATTCATCAATAACCCCTTTGTGAATGCTGCTTGATACATTCTCTTTTAAAAGAAATGCTTAAATCAAAACAATCTTTATCAATATTACTTAATTTTAGATTTTACTTAAATATAGAACTTTATATTTATATGAAAGAAAATTTGAATATTTATAACTTTTAAAAAATCAAAATAAACCTAATCAATAAATTTAAAAAATAAACTTATTTTTAAATTTTAACAGTATTCTATCTATATCACTTTTATTTTGTTTAAATATTAATAATTGTATTAAATAAATTAAAATAAGAAGGGGGCAAAAGCCCCCTTTGTTATTAAAATAAATTACTTAATGTTGAAGTATTTCTCAGGAACAACTTCTTTAGTCATACCAAGATATCCTTTACCAAATACGTAAGTATCCTGATAAAGAAGAATATGATTCATTTTCTTTTCACCAGTAGCCATATCAACATAATATGAACCGTTCCATTCAGCACCAGGAGTAAACTTCATAAAAGAATCCATAAGATCCTTGAAGCTATCAATCTTAGCAGTACCTTCTATAATTCTCTTTGCAAACTCACCAAGACCAGCTGTTGTAGTATATCCGTAAGAATAAGCCCATGTTCCCATTCTACCGCTACCACCAGCTGCGATAACTGCATCTTCAACCTTCTTAAGTATAGCTTGCCAGTCACCTTTTTCAGCAGATAGATCAATACCTAAAGCGCCAGGATAACCCATCAAAGGAGAAGGTAAGTCAGCTTCTACAAAATAACCACCAAGTTCAGCAATTCTCTTAAGTAGTGGTTCAGTTTCAGCATCATTTGTACAGAAGAAAGCTGTCTTTGGACCATATTTCTCAAGCCATTGTGGAACATGCTCAAGAATATACTGCTGAGCACCTGGAACCCCAACATCAGTTGTTGGATCTGGAGCAGTTTCAAAAGCAAACTTTAAACCTAAATCATTACAAGCAACTTCCATGATTCTTCTTCGTCTTGAAAGAAGTTCATAGCTCATATGCCTTGGGAAGGAAATATGTACGAAAGTATCTGCACCCATCTTCTTAGCAGCTAATATGATCAAATAACCTCTAGCTACATTATCAGCATTAACAGCAAGATCAGCTGAACTTTCGATAACATTTGGATCCTCATGCGGTTCACCAGCAAAACAAAGAATACCACGATCTGGATATTTTTCCTTTATCTTTCTGAAAGCTTCTGTTGTACCAGGAACAGCCTGGTTAACGATAATAGCCTTCATCAAAGGATCATCAGCAAGACCGACAATTTGAGAAATTGTTGTTTCAAGTTCTGATGTAAAGTTATCAGGGTAAGTAATATGTCTGATTATACCACCCTTATCAGCATCACCATAAAGTTGAATCAAAGCTTCAGCACCTCTAAGGTCATCCTCACTCTGAGAAACTGTACCTGTAACAATACCGATATGGAACTTAGCTGTCTGAGCTTTTTTCTGACAGCCAAATGCGAATACCAGAAGGACGATCAATACTATAGCAATGATGTTCTTTTTCAAGGTTATCCTCCTATTACTTATATTTCGCTAAATTCTAGCTTGTAACGATAATAAAACATTAGTTAAAATTGTCAATACAACTATTAAATTTTATTTAATAATTTTTTATGTAAGTATCATTTTGTATTTTCAACTAGAATTTTATATTAATTCTAATCTAAAATCTACTATTTACTTTTAGTACTAGATTTATTATTTATTTTTATATCATGAACTTAAAAAAAGGCTGCATTTTTAGTGCAGCCTTTCTCAATATTAAAAACAACATAAAAGTTTCTTTTTTTACTATAAACGTATAGACTAATACATATCCATTCCACCCATACCTGGATTTGGAGCTGGATTTTTATCTTTTTCTGGAATTTCAACTATTGCAGCCTCTGTTGTTAAGAGCATAGCAGCGGCACTTGCTGCATTTTGTAATGCAGATCTAGTAACTTTTGCAGGGTCGATAATACCTCTCTCATACATATCAACCCACTCACCTTCATTTGCATCAAAACCACGACCCCATTTTTCCTCATAGGCTTGTTTTGCTATAATAGCACCTTCATAACCTGCATTCTCAGCAATCATTCGAATAGGTTCTTCAATAGCGGTTTTAACTATCTTAACTCCGATAGCTTCTTCAGGAGAAAGATTTTCTAGTTTATCCAGAACTTTGCTGCAATGAATAAGAGTCATTCCACCACCAGGGACGATACCTTCTTCAATAGCAGCTCTTGTTGCTGAAAGAGCATCTTCAACTCTCGCTTTCTTCTCTTTCATCTCAATTTCGGTAGCAGCACCAACATTGATGACAGCAACGCCACCAGCTAGTTTAGCAAGTCTTTCCTGTAATTTTTCTTTATCATAATCAGAAGTAGAAAGTTCTATCTCTTTTTTGATTGTAGCAATTCGATCTTTTATTTTTTTAGACTCACCATAGCCTTCAACAATAGTTGTATTTTCTTTATCTATCTTTACTCTCTTTGCTCTACCAAGATCCTGTATGGTAGCATTTTCAAGCTTCATCCCTAAATCTTCGGTTATAACTTTACCACCAGTTAATACTGCTATATCCTCCAACATTTCTTTCCTTCGATCACCAAAACCAGGAGCTTTTATAGCAACAGCATTTAAGGTACCTCTAAGTTTGTTAACTATCAAGGTAGCAAGAGCTTCTCCTTCAACATCTTCAGCTATAATAAGTATGGGTTTTCCTGTTTGAGCAACTTGCTCTAAAACATGGATCAGTTCTCTCATTGAAGATATTTTTTTATCATATATAAGAATATATGGATCATCAAGTATTGCAGTCATAGAATCTGGATTTGTAATCATGTAAGAAGATATATAACCTCTATCAAACTGCATACCTTCAACAACTTCAAGATGAGTTTCGATTGTCTTTGATTCTTCAACCGTTATAACACCTTCTTTTCCAACTTTATCCATGGCATCAGCAATAAGCTGTCCGACACTTGTATCATTATTGGCTGATATTGAAGCAACCTGAGCTATTTCTTCTTTTGTCTCTATCTTTCTTGACTTAGATTTGATCTCTTTTA
>JAAYUW010000154.1 GCA_012517545.1 Exilispira sp. | reverse complement strand
CCTGGCACTTTTGCTATAAGGTTGCCAAGGGGGTTTCGTGATATATCTTTTACCTTATCTTTTAGATCTTTTGATATTTCTCTTACGATATTTTCCTCGTCACCAGAACCTGAATTTGCACTTGAATATCTTTCAAGTATTTCTATAAGAGGGTCATTGTAAGTTTTCTTCTTATTTTGAATATTATTATTTGACATCGCCTATCTCCTCTTCTGATCTTAAAAGTTCTTCTTCCATGGCTATATTTGCACATATTCTTGCAGATCGGTATAGATCTTTAGTGTTTATTATCTCAACCTGGGAATGCATATATCTCAAAGGAATACCAAGTAGTGCAGTATAAACTCCTTTTTTAGTGATCTGGATCACAGCAGCATCTGTTCCAGCAGGTCTTGGTTCAATCTCAAACTGAAATGGGATATCTTCTCTATCAGCTATGGATTTAATTTTCCTTACAAAAGATGGATTATGTCCCGGGCCAAAAGAGATAGTAGGACCTTTGCCTAGAGACACTTTTAAAGGGTTCCCAACAGGATCGCCAAAGGTAACATCTAGACTTATAGAAAAATCCGGGTCAATCCCATAAGCTGCAGTTTTTGCTCCTCTTAAGCCAACTTCTTCCTGCACAGAAAAACAAAAATATAGATCATGATATGAATTTATATTTGAAAGCATTTTAGCAACAGAATATACAACCACGGCACCAGCCTTATCATCAAGACCAGCGGAAGAATAAGAAAAACCTGAAAGCTTTGTTGGTTCAAAGTCAAATATAGCAATATCTCCCACTTTTACAAGCTTCTCTATCTCCTGCCTACCATAACCACAATCTATATAAAGTTTATCTAAAGATTCTATTTTTTTAGCCTCATCCTCAGACATGAGATGAGGTGGTTTTGTACCAATGATACCATATATCTCATCTTTTGCTAAAATTTTTACTCTTTTACCAGGCAAAGATTTTTTATTGATACCACCAATGTTTGTAAATCTTAAGATACCGTTCTCTTCAATTTTGGTTATCATAAGTCCTATCTGGTCGTAATGCGTTTCGAACATCAACTTAGCCTTTTTTTTACCGGATCCCTTTTTGAATGCAATAACATTTCCTAGAGTATCCGTCTTGACCCAATCAACATAAGGTTTAATCTGCTCCTCAATAAATCTGGCAGCTTTTTCCTCAAATCCGGTAATTGAAGGAATTCTTAGAAGTTGTTCCATAAATTCTTGAAAAAACTCCACAATTTCACCTCCTGAAGTTTTATTTACAAATAAATGTTTGATAAGAGGAAGATATAATATTTATAAAAAATTTATTCAGTCATCAGATAAACAAATCAAATCCTGGGGATATTATAAAATCCTGGAAAAAGAACCATTTATTCGTTTGAAATAAAGCTTAATAAATCAAATTAAAAATATAAAATTTAGAATTATTGTCCATAAAAATAATAAAAAAGATTTAGAAATTGATTAATATTATGTTGATTACTTGAAGCTTAATGATGCTAAAAGAAAAGCATCCTGACATAGATAGAATCATGCCATACTTTTACACTTTAAAATAAAAACAAAAAGATATAGAAGAAGATATTTATACAGGCAACTGTACAAATTTAAAAGAATTACTGTCAAACTGCTATTTAGTCAGGTTTATTCCTGAGCTTTCTACATTAGATTTTGGACTGCTGTACAAAGTTGAAGATCTATGTTTTAGATTAAACAGTCATTCTTAATTTTGCAAATCTTCAAGAAAAGTCTTGTTATCCTTTGTTGTTCTCATTCTATCGAGAACCTTTTGAGCAATAAGAACCTCATCAACCATATCAGCCAGTACTTTTCTTAAAGCCCATACTCTCTCTCTTTCATAATCACTTAAAAGAAGATCTTCTTTTCTCGTAGATGACCGAACAAGATCTATTGCCGGGAATATTCTTCTATCAGCCAGTTTTCGAAGCAGGATAACTTCACTATTACCAGTTCCTTTAAATTCTTCGAAGATGACATCATCCATCTTAGAGCCAGTCTCAACAAGTGCAGTCGCAAGAATTGTTAAGGAGCCTCCGTTTCGAATGTTTCGAGCAGCGCCAAAAAACTTCTTTGGCAAATGTAAAGCACTTGCATCAACGCCACCAGAAAGTACCTTTCCTGAAGCATTTACAGTAAGGTTATAAGCTCTTGCAAGCCTTGTAATAGAGTCAAGAAGTATGACAACATGTCTACCTTCTTCTACAAGCCTTTTAGCTTTCTCGATTATTACTTCGGCAACATGTATATGCCTTTCAGGTTTTTCGTCAAATGTTGAAGCGATGACCTCTGCTGATGGTACATTTTCTTTCATATCCGTAACTTCTTCTGGTCTTTCATCAATAAGTAAAATTATGACATGAAAATCTGGATGATTCTTATTTATCCCGTTAGCTATCTCTTGAAGCATAAGGGTTTTACCAGCTTTTGGTGGAGCAACAATAAGTGCTCTTTGACCAGTACCAATAGGCGCAAAAAGGTCAAGTATCCTTGTGGAATATTTCTCGGGGTCGTGTTCAAGTTTAATCTTCTTATCAGGATATATTGGTATCAGGTTTTCAAATGCAACCCTTGATCTCTTTGTATTTGGTTCACTAAAATTTATCTTTTCAATATTTTCAAGGGCAAAGTATCTTTCTGAGCTATTATTTTTATTTGGTGGTCTGATAGTTCCAATAATTGTATCACCAGTTTTAAGTCCAAAACCTTTAATATAAGTTGGTGCAACATAGACATCTATGTCTGATGTAACATAAGAGTATGATGCAAAGCGTAGATAACCATATTCTTTAACAGAATCAAAGACTCCTTCAGCATAGATTGATCCTTTTGCTTCAGATTGAGCCCTTAATATCTTTTCTATAAGTTCTTCTTTTTTTGAATATTGAAGGTTTCTGATGCCCATCTGTTTTGCAAAATTAATAAGATCTGGAACAGATTTTTCAAGAAGCTCATTGAGAAAAATTCTTTGATTTACAAGCCTGAAATGTTCAGATTTTTCATTTTCATCGTTATTATTTATGTGATTTACAGGTTTTTCATCCTGTTCGAAAAGCTGAACTTCTTCTTCCCTTCCTGAAGTATTATCAGCTCTTTCAAAACTTCCTATCTCATCGTCAAATGTATAATTACCATTTTCATCCATATAGTGATTTGGCTCACTCTGATTTAAAGATCCAGAAGAAGGTTCAGTTCTTCTTTTTTTTGAAGTTTTGATAACTATTTTTCTATTATTTTTAAAATTTGATTCAGAAATATTTTCTGCATTTTGAATACTTTTTTCAGCATCATTTTCTCTGGAATTTTCCATCAACAACTCCTAATAATTAAGTAATAAATATTTAAAAATTAAATTTTCGTTAATCTCTTTTTTTTAATTGGTAAATTTTGAATTTCACCTATTATGCTTTTTTCTTTGATTTTCTGATCTATGAATATTAAGCAACTTTTTCTGAATTTTTTTAAAACTTCACAATAATTTCTATTTACACATATAAAATATTTTTATAGTAAAAAAAAAATCATTAAAAAGTAATAATAAGAAGAAATTTTTAGCCAGAATTCGAAGCATATAAAAGATATTTTAACTTCTTAAAGATTATTAAATTCCATAGATAGCCTAACAAGCTAAAAAAATCTTTAAACAAAAAAGCCATAAAATAAGCTGTAGAACAATAAAACTTCTCAAAGTTGAGATATAATTTTATAATATTGCATTTCTATTTTTGATAATGCAGTATACAATAACGAAACTTCAAAGTGAAGTCCTGTATGACCTATGGTTGAACCTTAAAACACATTAAATTGTTCTTTATAAGAAGAAAAACTTTTAAATAATTTCAGAATTTTTGATATTAATGTTTTTCATAAGATCAAAAAAATGATAACACATAAAAATATATTTTAAAATTTATAAAAATTTTATGATTCTTATTTTAAAAGAACTTTTGAATGTTTTGCCTCTGAAAAATTTTCGATAATGTAAGTATTTTTGATTATTTTTCGTTTTGACAAAACATTTCTATTATTAAATATAAAATTGTCAAGCATTTTTTAGAGCCTCACAATAAAAAGCAAAATCACTTTTTATTTACTTCTATTAAAAGCTCATCTATCATACTATTTATAAAAGTACCATACTGAACTATGTATAGGTCATCTTTTTTTAAAGAATCTAAAAACTTTAATACTATTTTTATATAATCTTTATAGCTAACCTTGCATAAAATGTAATATCTATAATAGTACACGGCATCTTTGCTGCTGGTTTCCTTTTTAACATATTGCCAGTAGAACTCCTTTTCATAACTTACTTCGTTTAAAGGGAAAAGATCCAGACTTTTTTGAACATAACTTAAAAAATAAGAATTATCATTCTCAGGATTTCCTAACCGATTTGAAAATTCTTCATATATCAAATTTTTTATAAGAAGAATTATTTTATTCCTGGAATCAACTTCAAGTAATCTTTTCGCAGCAGATAATGAAATATTTTCTCTAATAAAAACGAAATTTAATGAAATCTCTTTTTCATCATTCTTCCAGAAAAGTTTGTCTGAAAGCCATGATGGTGTTTCATTTGCAAACGATGCAACAATTGTAACTGATGGATATATCTTTTCAATTTCGGGAGATACTTCATAAGACTCCTGATCTTTTACACTTACTAGATCATCAAAAACTTGTAGTACATCGGTTATTCTCTCGACATAATCAGGCAGTTTAATAACCTTAAGTTCTTTATTTGTATTGTCTTTGGATTCTTCTCTGTCATTTTCATTTTCGGCCTTTTCTGGATTTTTATAAGAATCTGATAGACTAATACAACCACAATATAAAAAGAAAATCAAGATTAGAACAACTGATAAAATATATAGAGAAACGTTATTTTTATTATTTTTCATTTTTTTTAAATATATTTTTTTGAGTTTTATTTTTGAAGAAATTTTTAATTTTACAGATAAAATTTGAAACTATTGGCTTTTTTAGACAATGAGTTAATCAAAATAAAAACTCTCTTGCCCTCAAAAGTCAAAAGCCAGAAATCAAAAATATAAAAAATGATTATTATACAAATTTTTATGCAAACTATGTGCTGCGGAGCGGTTAATTTACTGTCTCAATTCTATCTCAAGAAATTGTCTTATCTTATTAAGACCGTTATTTTGAATCTGTCTTATTCTTTCCCTCGTTAACGAAAGCAATTTGCCAGTTTCCTCAAGAGTATAAGATTTGTTACCTTTTAATCCATATCTTAACTCAAGAACAAGTTTTTCTCTTGGTGTTAGTTTTACAAAAGCACTTGAAAGAGCCTGTTTAATCCAATCTCTCTGATATTCATCAAGGATTTCATTCTCTAAACTATCAGATGCAATATAATCTCCTATTACAGCATTTGAGTCCATTTGTATTGGTTCTTCAAGGAAGTTAATATCCTTATTAAGGTCCAAAATCTGACACATTTTCTTTTCAGGTATCCCAAACTCTTTTGAGAGCAATTTGATACTTGGAGAATGACCATAAGTTTTCTGGTAATTCTCAATATATTCATTTATCTTATTCAAAAGATTATTAAGATAATTTGGAATACGTATTATCCTGGCTTTATCAGATAAGGCTTTTGTTATAGCCTGCTTTATCCAATAAAGAGCATAAGTTGAAAACTTATTTCCTTTTCTGTAATCAAACTTTTCTATAGCTTCTAAAAGACCAATATTGCCCTCATTTATAAGATCTATAAGGGATATATATTTATTTTGAAACCTCTTTGCAATAGAAACCACAAGACGAAGGTTTGATACAACAAGTTTGTTTTTTATTATTTCTATCTCTGTTTCAATATTCGCAATAGCATTTTTTATCTCTTTCTTCGTTTTATTGCTTTGTTTATTTTTACATTCAGAGATAAGAAGCTCAACCTGCTTTTCTTTATCACGTAGTTTTTTAAACAGGATCACTTCTTCATCAGAAGTTAAAAGTTCATAATGATTTACTTCTTTGAAATATAGTGTAAATACATCATTAAGTATTGAATCGTCCTGAACTACCCTTTTCTCTTCTTCATTTTCAATATCTAAACTATTTAAAATATCCTCATCGAAAAAAAATGATCCTTCTTGATTCATGAAACCCTCCTAGGCCAATATTCCATAAATATAGTTTCAGGATAAAAAATGAATAATTTAGAAAAAGTAAACAGATTTTAACATAATGATACTTTAATAAAATATATCACATCATTAAAATCTAAAAAATAAAAAAATTAATTCAGAAAAAGATTCAATGAAATTTATAAAAGGATTACATTTTTTTAAATTTGCTATAAACACACTTTTAATTATATATAATACTTAAAAAAAGCTAAAATACTTTTTTTTATTTTTTTTAAGGTTATTTTATTTTAATAACCTTCAAAAAAAATCTTTACTGATCAAAAATAAATATTATAGAAGCTACAATTTTAAGCTGAAATTAATTGAAAAGATATAAAATTGTTTTTCTTATATCTATAAATTTAAATAATCAGGTATATTCAATTTTATGAGAAGAATTATTTTGATTTAACTAAAAATTCCTTTAGTGAAAGCATCTGTTGATTTTTGAAAATACTCATATTAAGCATTCCATCATTTGAGATTATCCCCACACAGGAATTCAAATTTAGAGTCTGATCATTCTGGACCATAATATTATTAAAACCAGATATTATTATTGAAAACTGGGTAGATTGAATAATAACAGATAGACCAAAACCAGATATATTACCAGTAAATGTTACTTTCCCATTATTTAATGGTGAAAAAACAACTATGCTATTTGATATAAGCATAAGTATCTTATCTGTTTTGAACTTTAGTTCATATTTGTCAACAGGTGAATATACCAAGAGTTCATCAGATGATATCTTCAGTTTTTTTCCAACTTTTAAAACCGTTGATGTGCCTAAATTATTTATTTTTTGCAAATTTTCAACTGTTGTATTGAACTTTTTAGCAATACTGTAAAGTGTATCTTTGGGCTGAACTATATATTCTGAATCTTCAAGTTCGACCTTTAAAAGAAGTTGCGGTGCTTTTTCTCTCTGCAAAACTGGTTGATAAAATTGTAAAGTAGAATGATTACCATTTTTCAAGATCTGAAGGTTCGATACACTTTTAACTTGAAATGAAAAAGAATAGGAAGAGATAAAAACAAATAAAATTATTATGGACACGAAAAATAAAGAAAAATTTTTCATCTTCATATCTAAATGAATCGGGTAAATTGTATTTAAAATTTAATAAAAAAAGATTTGAAATTTCTCTGTTGTAAATATTTTTCGTCGCTAATAATGTAATCTGAGACCTTTATTATACCATTTCCTAACAATATTTTATCAATAGCACTTTCTATAGATGATTTTTCACCTTCAAAAAGAGCAGATACTGTTCCATCCGGGTTATTTTGAACCCAACCTGTAATAGAGTTTTCAACTGCGACATGCCTTATAAAGGACCTAAAACCTACATTTTGAACTAAACCTTTAATAATATAGACCCTTGACACCATATTATCTCCCTAAAGCAATTCTGCTGCGAGAGAAGCGAGCTCTGATCTTTCTGATTTTGAAAGTAAAACAGAACCCACTATACTTTGTCCTTTCATTTTATCCACAATATAAGAAAGGCCATTTGAGTTTTCATCCAGATATGGAGAATCTATCTGTTGTGGATCTCCAGTCAAAACTATCTTTGTGCCTTCCCCTGCTCTCGATACTATAGTTTTAACTTCAAGAGGGGTTAAATTTTGAGCCTCATCTATAATAATATATTGATTTGGGATAGATCGTCCCCTTATATATGTTAAAGCTTCTACCTGGATCATATTACTCTCAGTAAGCCTTTTCACAAAGGTATCGGATTCTTCACCTTCGTAAGTTGAACTTATAAAATCAATATTATCAAAGATAGGTTGCATCCAGCTCGAAAGTTTTTCATCTTTTGAACCTGGAAGATACCCAATATCTTTTCCCATAGGTATAACTGGTCTTGCGACAAGAAGTTTTTTAAAACTTTTTTCCTTAACTACCTTATGAAGGCCACAAGCTATTGCTATCAGTGTTTTACCAGTTCCAGCTTTACCTATAAGATTTACAAGTTTAATATTATCATCTAAAAGAAGAGAAAAGGAAAATGTTTGTTCTTTATTTAATGGTTTAATACCAAAAGCATACATCTCCTTTGAATTGATAAGTTTCACAGTATTTTCTTTATCATAAAATCTTCCCAAAGCTGAATGCTTATCGTTTTTACTATCTTGAAGGATTAAAAATTCATTTGGAAGCATCTTGATTTCTGGTTCAAATGTATGAGCCTTATAAAATGTATCTATCTGCTCCGCTGAAACCTGAATTTGCCTGTATCCCTGATAGATACTTTGATATGTAACCTTTTGTTTTTCGTAGTCTATGGCTTTGAGTCCAACTGCCTGTGCTTTTATTCTGGCATTTATATCTTTTGATACAAAAAACACATCATTTTCTTTATTTTTAAAATACAGTGCAGTTGCTATTATCAAATCATCTGCGTATTCTCTGGAAAATTCTTTTGGTATAGGTGCAGTTTTACCAGCTGCAACAATAAGTTTCCCACCTTCTTTAAATTTTACTCCTTCAGTAAGTGGACCTTTTACTCTCAATTCATCAAGAATCCTTGCTGTCTGTCTAGCATTTCTTCCTATTTCGCTTTGATCTCTTTTAAATCTATCAAGCTCCTCTATCACCTTTAAGGGGATCACAACTGTTTCATCGGCAAAAGAGAAAATAGAACGTGGATTATGTAACAATACATTTGTATCAATCACAAATACCTTCATTTTATCTCCAACTCAATTTTCATTTATTTAACATAATACTTTCCTTTACATTCGAAATATAAGTATCAACCTTTTCGTTAATTTTCCTGCATATGTAAAGTGCTGAAAAATACAAATTAAAATGGTGTAAACTGATTTGCAACAAAATAATCATCTTCAAGAAATTTCATCTGCTTATTTATATTGTCATAGTGTTCTTTTTCCCAGGCAGAAAGATATTTGAAAAATGATTTTAAGGCTTTATCATCTGTATCTTTTTCACACTGTGAATAAAATGTAAATGAATCATACTCAAGTTTTAAAGCCATAGAAAGAGCTGACATCTCGAAATGTTTATCCTTTATCCTTTTTTTAAAATCTTTTGAAAAAATAGGACTTTCTCCTGCTTCAAAGGTAACTTTCTTTGGTATTTGTGGTATAGTATAATCTTCTCCCTTTGCAATATGCTTTAATATCTGCTGTAATATTGTAAGATGAGAATTTTCTTCATCGGACATCTTTGAAAAGATCTCCTTTGCCCTTGAATCATCTGTCTTTTCAGCCATGGTTTTATACAATTCCCTTCCTTCCAGTTCGCCTCTCATTGCAGTTTTAAGGACCTCACTTATATTCATTAATCCTCCTGAAATATAGATCTATCTTTCTTTGACTTTTTTTAAATTGCTTTTATTCATCATGAATTTATTCACTAAACAAATTATAACATAAAAGTCAATTTATTTCCATTTTATGAAAATCCTTTTTCTGAAACTTTTTGTCAAAAAATGACATCCCGGGGCATTTTTTAAGCATGAAAAATTGAATAATTCAGATAAATTCTGTTTAATCCAATGAATGTTGAAATTTTATTTTTTTATATTAATTTAACAGTTAGTAATATTTAATTTATTTAAAGCAAAAATTAAAAAAAAAGAGAAAATTTATGAAAAAATATATCTGGCTAATAGCTATTTTACTGCTATTGATCGTTGCAGGTTTTATCTTGAAACTCACATATAATTTCGTTATTCAATCCAGGGTTAACATTGAAAAAGCACTCGCATTACTTACAGAGGAGTTTACTCCGATTAAAATGAAATTAAGTTTAAGTGATGAGCAAATAAATTTTCAGCTCAAATTTTACGACCAGCAAAATAACAATATAGCAGCATACAATGACTCTATAACTGGTAACCGCTTATTTGTGGATTTTTATATAGTTAAAATTGAAGGAAAAAATCTTTTCTTTCCCTACCTGGTCTATTCTGATATAGTACCTCCATCCATGGGGAAAAAAATATATGAAAGCTATGAAAAAAACTTTGATGGTATTCTTTTCCCTGGTATATACTCATCTGACAATATGGATGATAATTTTATGAATTTTATTCTTCAAGTATGGAAAGCCATAAAATCCGGCAATATCGACTTTTTTTCCACTCAGTATCATGGAAATGCTGTCCACCTTCTTAACGATATAGACAGAATAGATCCAAATTCAGTTTATAGCTTTATCTGTCACACAGAAAAAGGAGGAATAGAAATTGTTCAGCAATAAAGTGCAATCTCTTTTACCAATTCTCGCTTTAGCTTTTATATTTATAAGTTTTTATGTTTATTTTTCGTATATTATCAAATACCATCCTGAAAAAAAGATTGTTAAAACTCTTTATATTGGTAAAAATATTGCTATAGCCTTGCTTCTCCTCGCTGCAATTGCAGTCGTATATTTTATTTCTATCAATATTTATAAGACTTACCTTACTGTGACAGAAACTATTAATAATATAAATGAAGTTCGCATGCTGAAAACATTTGTCAAAAACCTATCCATTCAGCGAGTTTTAGCTTCTATTATTATCACCGATTTAACTGAAAGTGATTTCGAAGTGAAAGTTTCTCTATACACCTTAAGCGGAGAAATTTTTAAAAGTTTAAGTTTCAGATTACCTGGTAAAGAATTTTATATCGATTTTACTATTTTGAACTTTGATTATCTATTTATAGAACAGGGAGCCAATAATCTTGCCATACCAGCGGTCTTATTTTCCGATACTATAGCTTATGCTGACGGATTTGAACTTATCGATGAATCTGAACTTAAAAACTATCTCACAGCTGATAATAAATATATTTATGGTTTAAATGATAAGGATATTGATGCTGCTTATAATTTTATCAAAAAAGTAATAAATGATCCAGTTTTTGCAAAAAGCAAAGGGGTAAGAAGTATAATTGGTTCAGCATTACACCATAGCGCTCATAGAGGAGAAGTGTATAAAGTTTTCTTGCAAAATACAGGTGGTATTAATCTTTTGACTGAGGAGTTTTAGCCATTTCAACAATAATTTTATAAGAGATTTGATGCCTGTGATTTTATTGATAAAGGTACTTTTTGGGGACTTTCGACTGTATTAATAAAAACTTTTTACGGACTTTAGACTTTTGACTGTTCTACTTTTGACTTTATACTGTTGCACAAAATTTAATTAAAATTGCTTTTTCAAGCTATTTTTTGCTTTTATTTTTAAAAAGATGATTTATACTTTGTTTGTAAAAGGAGCTTGTTCATGAATGCTACTTTCAATGAAGCTAATGTTTTTTTAAAAGTTGATGTTGAGAGTAAGTCTGAACTTTTAAGATTTTTAAGTAAAAAGATGTCAGGCTTATCAAATGTTTCTGAAGAATACATATATGAGCTTTTATCAAATAGAGAAGAGCAGCTCACTACAGGTATTGGCGAAGGTATAGCTATTCCACACTGCTTTTCTGATAAGTTCAATAAGTTTTATATAGTCTTTGGTACAACAAAAAATGAGATAGATTTTCAGTCTATAGATAAAAAACCAGTTTCGCTTTTTATCTGTATATGTGCACATACTTCTGATAATCTTAAGTATTTAAAAGTTATAGCCAAGTTTGCAGAAATACTTCATAATCCATCACAACGCGAAAAGATTATTAAATGTGAATCAATAGATGATATTGCCAGGATTCTCAATCCTTTGATTCAAATCTAAGTTCACCTATCATTTTAAAATCTTTCAAATAATATTTTACATATAAATTCATTTTTTATCTAAAAGATTTAGAGTATTCAATTTGGCACATTACTGGATTAGAAAGATTATCTTATTCACATATTTTATGGAGGCAAAAAATGCTTGTTCGTACCCGTTTTGCACCTTCTCCGACTGGGCATCTTCATATAGGAGGACTCCGCTCAGCTCTTTTTTCTTATTTGTGGGCAAAAAAAAACAATGGCAAGTTCTTTCTCAGGATCGAAGATACAGATAGATCCAGGTATGTTGAAGGTGCTGTAGATAGCATAAAAAAAGCTCTACTTTGGGCTGGATTAAAATGGGATGATGAACCTATTTTTCAATCAGATAGACTTGACCTATATAGTAAAGCTGCTGAAAAACTCTTAAATGAAGGAAAGGCTTACAGATGTTTTTGCTCAGAGGCAAGACTTGATAGAGTGAGAAAACTTAGAGAACAAAATAAACTTCCATCTGGCTATGATAGAAAGTGTCGTAATCTCACTCAAGAAGAGATAGATGAACATCTTGCACATGGTGATCCTTATGTCATTCGGCTAAAAGTTCCTTTAGAGGGTGAAACTATATGTCATGATCTTATAAGAGGAGAAATTAGATTTGATAATAATACTTTAGAAGATATTGTACTTATAAAGTCAGATAGTTTCCCAACTTACCATATGGCTCATGTAGTTGATGATCATGATATGCAGATAACTCATGTTACAAGAGGTGAAGAATGGATCTCATCGATGCCTGTGCATATTTTACTCTTTCAGGCTCTCGGTTATGAGATACCTGCCTTTGTTCACTTCCCAGTGGTTCTTGGAAAAGACGGAAAAAAACTTTCTAAAAGAGATGGGGCTGCTTCAGTTATCGATTTTATAGAGATGGGATATCTACCAGAAGCTGTTGTAAATTACCTGGCTCTTCTTGGATGGTCTTATGATGATCAGAAGCAGATTTTCTCCATGGATGAACTTATTCAATTTTTTGATATCTCCAAGATTTCGAAAGCTTCAGCTGTTTTTTCGTATGAAAAACTTGACTGGTATAATGGATACTATTTAAGACAGCTTCCCCTGGACGATCTATATCAAAAAGCTTTACCTTACTTTATAAAAGCTGGTTATGTTTCCAATCCTCCTTCAACCCTGGAGAAAGAATATATTTTAAAGATTTTACCCGAGATAAGAGAGAGAATTTTCAGACTTAAAGATATAGAATCCTATTGTAAATTTTTCTTTCATCAACCAGAAATCTATAATCCCGATGATTTTACCGATAAGGGAAGAGACTTGAATAGAGCAATAGAAATACTCAAGTCAATATTACCAATACTTAAAGAAACCGATTTTAATATTCAGAGCCTTGAAGATTCTCTTAAAATATACATAGATAAAACCGGAATTAAGGTGAAAGATTGCTTTATGCCTATACGAGTAGCTGTGTGCGGGAGTAAATATTCACCTGGTCTTTTCGAAACTTTGTCTATCCTTGGAAAGGAAGAGAGTTTAAAAAGGATCGAAAATGCTATAAAATATTTAGGCTCTTCACAATTAAATACTGGCACAACAGTTTAAACTCAAAAGTCCGGGAACAAACTTGACATTATTATCGTCTAAAGTACGGGGATAACATTTTTACCAATAGAGTTGCAAATACGGGAATAAACTTAAAAATATTAAATTCAAAAGTTATTAAAAATAGAGGAACTAATTTTTTTTTGCCATATAAATAAGGCAATTATTTTAATAATTAATATTAATTTATTTCAAATTCATTCAGTTCTAAATTATTTAAGTGAGTTTACAAAAAGACATAGCTGAAAAAGCAGCAAGGGCACCATCTGAACAGGCCAGTACAATCTGTTTCACATGTTTATTAAGGATATCCCCGGCTGCAAAAACTCCATCAATGTTTGTTTGCATATCTTTATCAACTAATATAAAACCATCATCATTCATTTCAATTTTCCCTTTCAAGAAATCGGTATTTGGCTTATTACCTATAAAGATAAATACACCATCTATATCCAGTTTTTCGGTTGTATTATCAATAGTAGATTTTAACTCTATCGATTGAACAAAGTTTTCTCCATCTATTTTTACCGGAACTCTATTAAAGTGGATTTGAATTTTTGGATTATTAAGCACATGATCCTGTAAAACCTTTTGACCTCGAAACTTATCTCTTCTATGTATGAGATGAACTTTGCTTGCATGATTGGCAAGAATAATAGATTCTTCAAGAGCTGTATCACCACCTCCAACCGCTGCTACTGTTTTCCCTTTAAAAAGAGGTGCATCACAAGTTCCACAATAAGATACTCCTTTACCAATAAACCTACCTTCTATACCCAGCCTTTTAGGACTGGATCCCATGGCAAGTATTATAGTTTGAGTCTCATATTCTCCATCATCACAGAAAATCCTCTTTTTATTATCCTTAAAATCTATATCAAGAACTTCAGAATATTTTACCTCAACACCAAGGCTCAAAACCTGATTGAGCATCTTATTTGCAAGAACATAGCCGGATACTGGTTCATCAAAGCCAGGATAATTCTCTATAGTTGTGGTTAAATTCATCTGACCACCAGGAGCTATTTTTTCTATAAGTAAAGTATTTAGCCCATATCTTTTTGCATAAATGCCTGCTGTGAGTCCTGCAGGACCTCCTCCAACGATTATTACATCATACATATAGATCCTTTTTTGAGTAATTATATTAATAATTTACAAAATTTGAATATAGATTGTCAAGTTGAAATCAGCATTGTCTGCTTTTCAGATTTGACTTTTGTACCATCGAAATTTTTATTAACCCGGGAGTCTATCCATCCTTTTTTAATCTCATTTTTTGTTTGTATGTATCTATACCAGATGAATCTATTTGATAAAATTATTTGAAATCCGTAACTTTTGATTTTACTTTAGAAAGAATCACCAATTAAGAGTCTTTTTTTTTAAATAATTTCAATATATTTTAGCATCTCTTAAATCATCACCAGATATTAAATCAAGAACAGAGTCATTACTATCATTTGCTTCATTAAGAAAATTGAGCAGATTATTCTGATAAGCTAAATCATCAAAATAATCATAACTCAAATAAATCCTCCAGCATAAATTGAAGCTAAAACAGTTTAATTTTTAAAAACTATTTATCTAGCATATTTTAATATATCTTTAATATTCTTTTCTACAACTACATCTGCATATTTATTAATTATTTCAACTTTTGGTTTATAGGCAATACCAACTCCACTAATTTTAATGGAGCATAGATCTTGCAGGTTATCTCCAACATAAATAATATCTGACATGGGAATTTCATATTTTGAAGATAAATATAATAATGCATTTG
Source organism: Exilispira sp. (assembly GCA_012517545.1). Lineage (GTDB taxonomy): Bacteria > Spirochaetota > JAAYUW01 > JAAYUW01 > JAAYUW01 > Exilispira. Next base: position 6,976 of record JAAYUW010000154.1, on the reverse strand, counting down.
ATTTACAAAAACTATGATTGCAGATGCTTTTATCGTTCTTAAGAAAGTAAGAAGGAATATGAACCTCTCCTGTAAATTTACTACTATTAAACTCAAGTTTATTTGATAATAAATAATCAATTCCTGTTTTTTCTCTTATCCTTTCCAATATAAAGTCAAACCCGTTGCTAACTATTACTGTTAAATAACCTCTTTTTTTTAACTCTGTTGCTAAAGTTATAAAATCTTTATCTATACCTAAAGAATTGGTAATTTGCTTAACTTTATCTATATCAATCCCTTCAAATAGCTTTGCTATGAGCTTTATCTTTAACGCATAATCATCGTTGTTCTCTCGAATTTCATTAAGTTTTTTCTCCAGACCAAAGGCTTTAAATATTTCAAATAGAATGTCTGATGAAATTACGGCATTGCTTGGGTTAAAAATTATAATTTTTTTAAGGTTCATCATTTGTTCTTGAACAGAACCAATCATTTCATCTTGAATAATGCTTATACTCTGAAGGTCGTCAAGATTCAAAAGTTTATTTAGTTCTGCACGTTTTAGTATAGCTTTAGCAACTTCTCTGGACATTTTCCCAAGTTCCTGCCAGGGTTTTGATTTATTTTCTATATATCCTATATCTACTTCCTTTATCTTTGCTTTAAGATTATAAATATCTATAAGTAGACCAATATCAACTCCATAATCATTTTCAAAGTGAACTTTAGATAATAAATCTCTTTTCACGGCAATCATCCCCGAAAGTGGCTGAGAGAAAACATTTAACTCTGGAAATAATAAGGATAGAAGAGGTTTAGCTACAAGTTCTGTCACTCTTCCCGCATTTCGGTCAAAACAGGATTTTACAAAATCATAATCTTCATAGACGATTGGTGAAGCAAGTTTAGAAACTATATCCTGCTGATAATCTGGTATGTCTGCATCAAGATATACTAAAATATCATTTTTGGCTATAATCATACCTTCTTTCATTGAGTAGCCTTTACCTCTAATTGCACTGGTAATAACTTTTGCTCCATGCTTTATGGCTTCTTCTTTTGTATTATCAACTGAACCATCGTCTATAACAATAATCTCATCAACAAATTTTGATTTTTTTGCAATCTCGATAACTTTGCCTATGGTGGCTTCTTCGTTTAATGATGGGATAATAACACTGACCCTGTTTCTTTTTAGTGAAAGTGATTTTACAGTAAATAATTTTTTGTATTTTTTAAATATATCATTTAGATTAATCAAAGTAATACAAATCTCCTATTGTCGTTATATCACTAACAATTAATTACTTTACTTAGGATATTGTTTATCTACTTTTTTCCTATCTTCTTTTACTTTTGTTATTTAATCGCAAATAAATTGTCTAAATCAAACACTGGACAATCCTATAAAAAGTTCATATAGATGGTATAAACTTGCACCAGACTTCTCGAGTTCTTGGTCCATCAAACTCAGCAAAAAATATTCCCTGCCACCTTCCAAGCTGAATTCTACCATTTTCAACTATTATAGAAACAGAAGAGCCGATAATGCTTGATTTGATATGTGCATCTGAGTTCCCTTCAGAATGAAGATAAGAAATGTCGGACTTTACAATTTGAGAAAGAGTATTTTCAAAATCGGTTACAACATCTGGATCTGTATTTTCATTTATAAAAATTCCAGCAGTAGTATGTGGAATATATAGTAAAATTATCCCATCTTCTATTTTACCCTGACAAAGTTGAACTACCCGAGAAGTAATATTAATGCACTCTAACCGTTTGTTAGTTTTTAATATCATTTTTTCCATAGTAAACCTGCTTAACTTTACTTATAGTTTTTATACCATGAAATATTTTCATTGCGAATTCTTCTCATTTAGAACATCAATTGCCTTTTGAAGCATATAGTCAAACTCAAGGTTGAATAACACTTCCTCTCCATAATATTCAGACAGCTGGTAGATAAGATACCTAAGTGATTGATCTGATAGCTGAAGTTTTTGAGTTTTCATATATTGTTTTATCTTGTTGAAGAGAATATCTGTATTATTCGCACCATACTTCTGAATAAACTGATATAAAACTCCTTTTTTCTGGAGTATCGCTATAGTAGCAAGTTCATCGTCCGAGTACTGGTAAGGCTTTACATTTATATCAGGTTCTATCCCCTTACCTTGAATAACATATCCATTTGGAGAAAAATATTGAGATATTGTTAAAAATAAAGCTGAACCATCTTTGAATGGAAAGATTTGTTGAACAACTCCTTTTCCAAAAGTTTTCTGTCCAACTATCGTTGCTCTATTATAGTCCTTCATAACAGCTGTGAAAATCTCTGCAGCTGAAGCTGAGTTTTCATCGACAAGAACAACAATTTTTACATTATCTGATACAAACTGGTTATTTTTTGCGTAGTATGTTTCATTAAACTGCTTATTCCTTCCTTTCGTATAAACAAGCATTTTATCAGTAAAAAAATATTGCAAAAGATTGATAGCTTCATCAAGATAACCACCTGGATTTCCTCTAAGATCTATTATAAGCGATTTATAACCAATTGCTCCATCTGTTAAAATATTTTTAACGTTTGATGCGGTATCATCTCCAAAATCTGAAATCTTAATATAATAGATTTTATCAGTTAATTTTCCTGATTTTACAACCTGAACTCTTATTATCTCTCTTTTTATGGATATAATAAAAGGTTCTTTTGAATTGTATCTTTTTATTTTAATATTTACTAAAGTTCCAGGTTCCCCTTTTATCATAGAGGTAACTGTATCGAGATCCAGACCTTCTGTGGTCTTACCATCGACTTCAAGGATCATATCTCCTGGTAATATGCCGCTTTTTTTTGCCGGGGAATCAGGTATTAATCTTATAATAGTTGGTATATTCTCTTCTATACCTATATATGCACCAATCCCACCAAAAGAATGAGACAGAGAGTTTCTTCTATCTTCAAGCTCTTTTTTTGTAGCATAAGCAGAAAAAGGATCTCCTAAAGAACTAACCATCCCTTTAGCAGCTCCTACATAAAGTTCATCAACAGAAGGAGGTTCTATGTAATAATTTTCTTCTATGACTGTTTGCAGTTGTTTTAGCAAACTATTTGATGATACTGTAGATGCAGCATTTCCAGGAGTCATAGAAAGATAAAATATTACCAGGAACAATATAATAATAATTGTAAGCCACATCATTCGTTCAGTTTTTCTGTTCATTTTTTCTCCAATATCAGGTTTTGTTGCTCTTTATAATCTTAAAGTGCTTATTTTGCCACTTTTATCTAAAAGTTTATTTTGTTACTCTACATTTTTCCTTTATCTTCATTTGTTTATACCATATTTTTGCTAATCTTTCAAATTTTTGTTATAAAAAAGCTTTTGATAACTAACTCTTTTTTAAGAAATTTGATAATGTTTTTGGAATTAACTATTCTAAAATAATTCTCTTAACTAAACAAATCTTATAAATGAATTTCAGTTTGACAAGTATTTTTTATAAAATTTTTCTATTTTTGGGATTAGTTTCTCTTTTTTTCGCATTAAATCATATCTTTTTAAAGACAAAGATCATCAAATAAACTATATACCGCCAGTTGAAAACAAAAAATTGGCTTTTAAACTTATTTTTAATCCTTTCATTAAGGATATTGCCTCTAAGGCGAAATTACTCAGAGAGTAATAAAATAAATAAAAGATAGATAGAATGAAGACTTAAAAGTATGAAGATAAAATGTCTAAAGATAGAAACAAAAAATGCTAAAAAAGCAGCAAGACAAAACAAGTTCATAAAAAACGCAATTATGGATCAATCAAAAATTTTCTTTGGAAAATACTTATCACTATCCATAAGAAGCAACTCTCGCTTAACATCTGGATGCAAGATATACATCGAGTTAATATAACTTTCAGCGTTTGAAACTCTGCCTGGAAATAAAAAGTTGTAGACTTCCTGGGAACGTATAAAAAGTCGCAAAGCCTCGGATTCATAGCTGCTGTTTCTTTTCTCCTTCGCAAGCATTGCATAAGCTACACCAAGATTATTATAACCTACAGCAAGTTTTGTTAAAGCCTCTTTTCGTTTGGGATTATTTGGTTCACGACCTCTAAGAGTTTGTTCAACTTGTTCCCAGTGAGAAACAAAGTTGCTGAGGTAACCAATGGCAAGCTCCGGCTTTCCGGCTTTTATATGAGAGTTACCTATAGCGAGTTTTAAGTCTATATTGTTTAGATGTGATACTTCAAGTTTTATGAAAGAAAATAGAGCCTGCTCATAATTTTTAAACTGATAATTGATCCAGCCAATCATGTAATCCTGATAATCGTTAGAAAAACCTAAACTTTGTGCCTTTAAAAATGAATCCAATGCAAGTTTATAGTTGTTATAATAGAAGTAATTCAGCTGACCTATATTAAAATATGCTCTTCCATTTGAAGGATTTTGTTCAACTGCTCTTTCAAAGTAGATATAAGCTTGAGTATCATCCTGTTTTGCGTAATAAAGTTCACCTATCTCATTGAGTATATCATCAAAAACATTTGTTTTATCATCTTTATATAAACCGTGATTGATAATGTCTTCTGCTATAAGAAGACCTTTCAAAGCAACTTCTGGTTGATTCATCCTTTCAAAATAATGCGCATAGGGAAGATAGATTGGAGCATAGTGTGAGTTATATTTTAAAACAGCATCTATGACATCTTTAGACTCAAAAGGTTTATTTATTTCAAGCAAAAAGTTTGCATAGGAAGTAAAAACACTTTCATCAACACTTTTCTTAAATCTTTTTCTAGCTTTTTCAAAGACATCTTTTGCCGCTTCTTCGTTACGAAGGATAATAAAATTCTGAAGCATTTTCATGAGATATTTAAAGTCTGGTTGAAAAAATCTTAAACCTTCTGAATAAATTTTTATGGCTTCCTGGTATTGCCCAAGACTTTCATACCTTTGAGCAATAGCTTCATAAACGAGTGGATCCCTGGCAAATTTCCTATCTCCAAGTAGATCTTCTAATATTCGAAAGGATTCTGCAATATTTTTTTCTCCACCCTGCTTGAAATAAACATCTGATATTAATTCATAAAAAGAAAAGTTATCAGGCCAATTCATTTTCCCTCTTTCAGCTATCTGCATGGCATTTTCAAAAAAATTCCGCTCAAGAAGTAATCTCCCAAATTTTAGATACCACTTTTCAAATTTGCGCATCTCTGATGCTCTGTTAAAATTCGACATTGCTTCTTCAAGATTGTTCTGTTTTTCCAGGATATTGTAAGCTGATTGATAATAATGTAGAGCCTGATTTGGAATAATAAAAAACTGAAATAGTACAACTAAAAAGACAATGGAAAATACTAAAATTATAGAACCCCACTTGATATAAGGCAATGCCTTTTCTGTTGCACTCGGGATATATACCTTTTCCTCTGGAGTTAAATGATAGGTTAAATCTATATTTAATGAATCTTTTAAATACTCCATTACAGCTTTCCAATGAACATTATTGGAAAGCATATCTACTAAAGCTGAAAGTTCTGACGTTGATAAGGAATCATTGAGTATAAGATTTTTAATCTCGTTTGCAAGCCATGCTGGATAGTTTTTTAAAGTATTGATTATAATATGAATATCTTCTTCTGAAATGTCTAAACCACTATAATCGACAACTGGCTTGAACTCTTCCTCTTGTTCCGAAGGAATCCCTTCTGCAGCTAAAGACAAATCTATAAACTCTTCTGGAAGTTCACCTTGTTCCGTTTCCTCTAAACTTTTTTCTTCTTCTGGTTGCATTTGCTCATATGATGTTAAATCTTCAAAACTTTCTTCTACCCCTTCAGCACTTTTTTCTAACCCTTCAAACGGACTTATCTCTATCTCTTCTTTTTCAGTCACTGGCTGTTCTGAAATCGTCTGTTCAAGTTCTTCCAGACCTTGTAGATCTTCATACCCTTCTTCTACTTTTTTTTCTTCTCTTTCTTCTTCTATTTTTTCTTTTTTCCTTGCTTTTTTCTCTTTTGCAGAAATCTTTGCCTCTGTTTTCTCTTTCTTTTCCTTTACCTTACTTTCAACTAAAGTTTCTGGTGCTGCTTCTTCTTCTACCTTTTCTTCTTCTAACCCAGGTATTATGCCAAGATCAAGTTCTTCGAATGGAACTTCTGCCTTTTCTGTCTCTTTTAACTTTTCTATCTCTGGCAATTCTTCCTGTTTTTTCACTTGTTCTGCTTCTTGTGGGACACTAATAGATTGCAGATCTTCTCCAAGTATAGATTCAAGATCAAAATCAAGAGAACCTTCTTCGCCTGATGTTATATCACCTAGCAAGTCTTTATCTATGGTTGATACAACACTTTTTTCGTTTTTGATAATATCTTCAATCTCGTCAAAAGTTCCCTGACCAAAATGTTCGATTGTTTTTAAAATTTTATCAATATCTTTTGCCATGTTATATTCTCTAAAATATATACTGATTTAAATATACTTTAACTTTGAAATAAATTAACATAAAAATAAGCTATATCTTTTTTTTCGGATTCAATTGGTTTATCATTAATTTTAAAAAAGCATAGATGACTTCATTTTCCTATTTTTTGTCACAAGCTAATTTTCTTTTCAAAATAGTAATTCAATTTATATTAAAAAAAATAGAGTTTATAGAAATTGAAATCTGCTAATATTTTTAAGTATTTTATATTATTGATTTTATCCATAATTTTTTTGCCAGCTTTGCCAATCTTTTTTCTCATAGATTTATCAGTAAATTTAACTCGAAAAGATCTTTGTAAATTCTTAAAAGAAAGATATGGCTGGCTTTCCTGGATAAAAACATATAAATCTTTTTTAAAGAGCTTTAATAATAAAAAAGATAATAAACTAATATTATGTCTTGCAACTTCTGCTGGTGAAATAGCAACATTAGAAGCACTTTTTGAAAAATATAGTAAAGCAAATTTTTTTATTTTAACAACTTCAATAACTGGCAGGAATCGCT
>JAAYUW010000153.1 GCA_012517545.1 Exilispira sp. | reverse complement strand
TTTCAATATCTTCAAAGTATTTTTTTATTATCTGATCAGATTCATTTTGTGAGTTTGCAATCTTTTCATTAATTAATTTACTAAATGAATTGAGAGACCCTGATAGCTCATTGTACTTTGAGTTTATCTCTTCAATAGACTGATAAAGGTCTGGAATCTTTGATAGAACAAACTCTTTTTGTTTGCTTATTTTATCGTTGATTTCATCATAAATTGTATCTACCTTACTATCAAAAGATTTTTCTATTTCATCAAATTTAGAATTAAAAAAAATAATCTTATTTTTAATTTCTTCATCTAACCTTGCAAATTCGGAGTTGTAAATTTTTTCTTTTCCAGCCAATTGATTTTCATATTGATCAAACTGTTTTTCAATCTGTTTTATCTTTACATCAAAATCCACAAAATGTTGTGCAGTTCGATCGTCTATCATCTTTTTTAAACTATCCAATTTTTCATCTATTTGATAGTTCAAAGATTTGATATATTCTTCAATCTCTTTCTTTTGCTTATCAAACTGAACAAATATAATTTCTTTGTACTTTAAAAGTTCCTTAAGCTGTGTATCAAGTTCAACCTTATTTTTATCAATTTCATCAATAAATTCTTTTTTGTAAGTTTCCTGAAGATTTGAAGAATCATTTTTAAATTGCTCAAATTGAAGTTCAATCTGCTTGACCTTGTTCTCAAAATTAACCAGATAAGCATTGGCTTTTTCATCAACCAACTTTTTTAGCTCTTCTACTTTTTCACTAATCTGAATACTTGAATTATTAATAAAACTATCAAGATCTTCTTTAACCTTTGATAGGTCACTATAAACTGATTCTTTTTGTTTATTAAATTTATCTATTTCAGATGTGAGGTTGTTTTTGTACAAATTTAATTCTGAAAGAAAATTTACAGCTTTTTGTTTATATTCATCTAATATTTCTGCAAATTTTAAAGAATAATCATCACTTTTATTTTTAATAGAATCTGAGATACTGGATAACCTTAGTTCAATAAAATTGTTCATCTTATCTTCAAATAACAAGATCTTTCGTTCTACCTCGGCAAGGCATTCTTTATAACTATCATCTACATTAGATAAGAGATTTTTTGCTTCATTATTCTTAGTTTCTATCTCATTCAAAAATTTCTTCATATTTTCAGTTAAATCAATTTTTTTCTGTTCCAGAATAGATGAAGATTCCTTAACAAGCTCTTCAAATGCTAAATTATTTTGACTGAGTTTACCTTCAATCTCTTGCTTTGTGCCATTAAGTTTTGTGTCAATATCATTTAAAATCCCGGCTATACTAATGTTTATCTGCTCTTTTAATTCTTCCAATGATTCTTTAAACTTGTTCTGATATTGTGATTGAAGAATTTTTTGTTGCTCTTCTATTTTTTTGATCTCTTGTTCCAGATTGTTTGTTTTATTTGAGATATCGATAAATATATCACTATTTAATGTTGATAATTGATTCTTATACTGTTCAACTATGGATTTTGCATCAAGATCAAGAGTCTCAAATCTCTTTTCAATATCCTTGTAAACTGTCTGTTGATAAGACGCTATTCTCTGTTCCAGCCTGACGATATATTTACCTATATCAGCAACCTTAGCATCTATTATCTTATCTACGGCATCCTGTATTGTTTCTATTTTTTCGGAAACCTGTTTTAACTGTTTTTCGCTCTGAATAAGATAATCTTCAATTTTACCTGTTTTTTGGGCAATAGAACTTGATAGAGTAGAATTAAATGAATCTATAGCTTTGGTAGATTCATCTTCAAGTGTATCAATAAATAAATCTACCTTTTCTTCAAGTTGAACATAAAGAACATTAATATTATTTCTTAAAGCCTCAAGTGATTTAATCTGACTTGCAAGGATAGATTCATTGTCTGATAAAATATTTTTAATTTTCTCAGAAAAGTCATTACTTGCATCATTACTTATAGTTTCAAATTGTTCTTCTTTATCTTTTAGCTCTTCAAGCATTTTTAAAGAAGCATCTTCAAAAGTCTTAACCTGATTTTCATATTCCTCTTTAACCTTTTTCAGAGCATTATCAAAATACTCATTCAACTTTGTAATCTTTTCTTCATTCGTACTTTTTACATCTTTTAACCTCTTATCCAGTTCGCCTTCCATCTCTTTAAGTTTTTCAAATTGCTGTTTTGCATTTTGTTGTATTACAGCATTTGCTTTTTCGTGTAATTCTACAAGGTAAGATTCTATTTGTTCTCTAACTGTTTCCTGACGACTAATAAGACTATCATTCATTTGATTAAATTTTGTATTTAAGGATTCGATTTCTTTCTTATAATTTTCAACCCTGGAAAACATCTTTTCAAGGTTTGCTATTTCTTCCTGCACAGAATTTTTTGTTTCATTCAAAGTTCGAATAGACTTCTTAAGTTTTTCTATTTCATCCTTCTGCTCGCTAAATTTTGAAAAAAATAGAGAAATTTCAGAATTTTGTTTTTCGTATTTTTGATTTATCAGTTTTGCCTGATTTATATGAAAATCAAGATCTATAGTTAGATCTTTTACAGTTTGCTTTTTTTCAACCATAAAACTATCTAGTTCTTTTATAGATTTATCAACAAAAAGCTTGAGTTTAGATAGTTGTTGATTTGATTTATCAAGAAATCTAAATATAACAGAAACAACTATGGATATTGCCAATGCAATAAGTATTATACCTAATTCTGACATTTAATGATCCTCAACATATTTTTTTCATTTAACTTTTTAAAAATAAAAACTGACTAACAAAGAGAATATCCCTACTATTTTAAATTTGAAACAGGTGCAATCATATTTCATACTGTCAAATAAGTAAAACATATTGATTCAATATTGCATAATTTTTTGCAAATAAATTTATCAAATTGTTTACATAAACATTATATCATATAAAGTATTATATCACAAAAGAAAACTATATTTTTTTTAATATTGGTATATATTCTTTTTGTTAATTTTTTCAATGAATTCTGTAATTTATTGGCAATATAATTCTTAACTTAGCTAATATTTACTTTTAGATTAATTTTTACTTCTTTCTTTTCTGAGTCACCGGGAAGAAGTTTTAAAAAATAACTTTTTACCAGTATAACAAATATAAAGGATTTTTATGAATATACTTGAAATTTTAAGAAAAAAAAGAGATGGAAAAATCCTATCTGAAAAAGAAATGAAGTTTTTTATAGATTCAGTCTCTCACAAGACTATACCTGATTATCAAATTTCTGCATTTTTAATGGCTGTTTTTTTTCAAGGATTAAACTTTAATGAAACATCTTTAATGACAAAATATATGGTCGAATCTGGTGTTAAGGTCGATCTATCAGATATTAAACTTCCCTCTTGTGATAAACATTCTACAGGAGGAGTGGGTGATAAAATATCCATCCCGTTGGCACCTATTGTTTCTTGTTTTGATATAGCTGTAGGTATGATGAGCGGTAGAGGACTTGGGCATACTGGTGGGACTCTGGATAAGCTTGAATCTATTCCGGGTTTTAATGTGAATTTATCTTTAGAGGAATTTAAGGAGCAGATCAGGGCTCTTGGTGTTTCAATGATTGGTCAAACTGAACAAATCGCTGTTGCCGATAAATATCTCTATGCACTCCGTGATGCAACATGTACTATTGAATCTATCCCACTTATTACAGCTTCTATTATGTCCAAAAAAATTGCTGAGGGGACCAAAAATCTTATTATAGATCTCAAAGTTGGCAGTGGTGCTTTCATGAAAGATCTTGATTCAGCAAGAAAACTTGGTGAATATCTCATAGAAGTTGGCAAAATTAATGATATCAATACAAGATGTGTGCTTACAAATATGAATTATCCAATTGGTAAAATGATTGGAAACTCTCTTGAGATAATAGAAAGTCTTGAATTGCTAAAAGGTAACATTACAGAAGGAGATTTTTATAATCTCACAGTGTATCTTGCCGCTCAGATGATAAGTATAACTTTGAAACAGGATTTTAACAAATCATGCAAAATGGTTCAAAATATGATAATTAGTGGTAAACCTTTAAAGAAATTCGAGCAACTAGTCAGGTGGCAAAATGGAAATGTCGATTCTATTTATGATTACAATTTGCTTCCATCTGCATCAATAAAGCGTGATATCACTTTAAAGATGCTATCACAGCATCAATCTGGTTATATTTCAAACATGGATGCATTTTTATGCGGAAATGCTGCAAATTATCTTGGTGCAGGAAGATTTAAAAAAGAAGATAGTATCGATCATGGAGCCGGCATTGTTATAAATCACAAGATCGGTGAATTTGTCAATCTCGAAGATTCTATTTTTACACTTTATACAAACAATGAAAACTCAATATCTATAGCCATTGATTGTTTAAAAAAAGCTATCGAGATTTCGGAAAGTAAACCATTACTCGATGAATTAATACTGGAAAATATGTAAAGCATATTTTATTATCCAGTCATTAGAATCATCCAGTTGTGCAGCTCTTATATTTTATTTTATGACGAGTCTTAACGATCTAAATTATACATAAAGATTGTTTGCCTTGCCTGTTTTATAATTTTATGATAACTTAATTTTCATTTTTATCACAGGACAGGAAGATATTTTCTGGTTTTATTCTGTGCATTTTGAAATAATAACCCACACACATAAAAAAAGCAAAAAGTCTGAATTTTAAAATATTTATACTATTAGCTAAAAATAGGAATTAAGATATTATTTTTTAAATAATTATGATAATGGAATAATTAATATGAAGTCTATTCAAGGTATTAACTGGCAAGAAAATAAAAGTTCTTTTGTAAATAACTATGATAGTTTAATTGATAATCTCATGAAAGAATATGGGATCCCAATGTACTTTGCAAAACATCTGATAGATTTTGGTCTATATGATAGAAATACATTGGCCAGGTTTTTTGAAGATAATCCATTATTTATGACTCCACCATTTTTATTTAAAGATATGAATAGAGCTATTTCATTAATTTCAAAAGTTAAAGAAAGAAATGAAGCAATTTTCCTTTACGGTGACTCTGATGTGGATGGAATACTTGGCCTAACTCTTCTATATAGAGCATTAAAAAAGTATGGAATAAAAAATATTCTTTTCAGCATACCGGAGCAAAATGAAGTTTTTGGTATTACAAAAGAAAAAATTGAGCTTGCCTATAAAAAAGGTGCAAAGCTCATTATTACTATTGATAATGGTATTTCAAACATCGATGAAGTTTTGTATGCAAAAGAAAAAGGGATTAATTTTATTGTTACTGACCATCATACTCCTCACTCTAAAATTCCAGAAGCAGATGCAATTATCAATCCCAAAGTTAAAAAGATACCTTATTCTGCTGATCTTTCAGGCTGTGGAGTTGTTTTTAAACTAGCAGAAGCATTATTCCTCTCGGTCACAAAACTATATAGTGAAAATTTAATATTTTTATCTTTCAATCCTATTTATTTTAAACATAAAGATGGAACTAAATATTTTCTAAATTTGACATTTACTTATATCTCTTCCTTGCAAATAGAATTTATCCAATATTTTTCAATTCCTGTATCTAGAGCACTATATGATAAATCGATGGAATTTCATGAAGAAAGCTCAGAAAATGATAATCCATTGTTTTTTTCTCTGGGAAAAGTTTTAGAGAAAGAAAGTATGAAAGATATTTTTATGGATTTAGCAAATAAGGTAAATTATCAAAAATATATACTTATTGCAGAAAATATTACTACCTTTAATTTACTCTGTGATGAACTTTCATTTGACAATCAAAATCTACTAATTAAAAATTATTCTGATCTTATTGAAAATGATGAAAAAGCAATAGAAAATATAAAGAATTACAGACCTATTTATGCTTCAAGCTCTCTTTATTCTTATTTTAAATTTTTCGTGTCTGTTCGTTACAACTACAAAAAAAATATTGAACAATTACTTGAGTTCCTTCCATATGTCGCAATTGCAACTGTAGCTGATATTATGCCACTTAATAATGAAAATAGGTTCCTTGTTTCCAGCGGTTTGAAACTGATTAATGAAAAAAAACCAGAATTTGTTACTCAAATTATATCAAATCTTTTCAATGTCAGTTATCCAGTTACCATTTATGATATCGTATGGAAACTGTCACCGTTACTAAATTCTCCTGGAAGATTTGGTAAAGGTAATTTACTTTTATCATATTTCCTTAACTCAGAAAAGGATAATGCTATCTTTTGTCTTAAAGAAATTATTGAATTCAACCTTAAAAGATCAAATATAGTAGAACAAATATTTAATTCCACAAGAATTAGTGAAGATAGATTACCTGTTATATTTATAGAAAAAGAAGGTGTAGAAGCTGGTCTGACTGGTTTACTTGCCTCAAAATTTCTCTCATCAATGTTAAAGCCAACAATATTTATAACAAAAACACAGCATGGTATTTATGGTTCCATGCGATCAAAAGAAAATTTTTCATCTTTCGCTTTTATAAGTCAATTTGAAAAGTATTTTATAAATTATGGTGGTCATCCATATGCTGCTGGATTTACAGTAATCCCTGAAAAATATGATTCATTTAAGCATGAGCTTCTGGACAAAATTGAAAAATTACCTAAAATTTTAGAAATTCCTACTCTCTTTTATACCTGCGAATTATCTTTTGATGAGATCCAAAGTGATGAATTTATTTACTGGTTTAATTTTTTACAACCATTTGGAGAAGGCTTCAAAACTCCGACATTTTTAACACAAAATGTTATTTTATCTAATCCTACTACTATTGGAAGAAATAATTCTTCCACAAAATTTAAAGCCACACAGGAAGATATTACTTTTGATGCACTCTTTTTCAAAGGAAAACATTACATACAGGACCTAAAATTAAACGAAATAGCAGCAATAATTTATGAACCTCAAATTTCTCAGAATAAGATTTCACTGCTAATCTCTGATATATTAATTTAATTTGCTTATTATTAAAAAATATTTATAATTTTTTATTTTGGAGACGATATGAGATTCTATAAAAAGCCAGAATTTTTCTTTTTTATTCACACAGCAATTGCCTTTTTATTATTTTTTTTATTTTATATCTCTCTTTTTTCTCCACAAATAGATTCCTATAATTTGTTTAATATCTCCATAGTACTGGTTATCTTGTCTTTAGCATTAAATTTCATATTTTTATCCTTAAAAAATAAATCTATCAAGTATTATAAAAAGATAGTTACAAAACTTGAGAATATTCAGGATGGAACTGATATTGAACATCTTGAAAAATTAACATTCCCGGAAGAAGATGAACTTGGTAACCTTGGCTCAGTTTTAAATACTTTGACCAGAAATATAATAGAGTTCGATACAGTAAAAAGAGATAAAATTAATCTTTTTCGTAAAGAAGTAACATTTTTGATAAATTTAAATGATAAACCTCTTGTTATATCTGATGATAAAGGAATAATACAACTTGCCAATAGCGCCTTTTCTATTCTTCTGGAAAAAAACATAGAGGAGATCATAGGAAAAAATTTTCTTTCTTTTCTGGAATTCGATTACAATGAACTACCATTAAATAATAAATTTAGAAATAAAAATAATCAAATAGAATTAGTCAATCTATTCAAAAATGCTTTTAAAAATAAATCTGAAGACTTTTTTCAGCAGTTTTCTAATATAATGCTCAATAAAAAATATTATCATTCTTTACAAATAGGTGGATTCAAGCAGGCATCAGGAAATTTTATAGAATATTGTATAATCATCTATCTCGCTCAGTAAAAATAAAATAAGCATGCATCTTCATAGTGAACAAGTATGTGTATACTATAACATACTTAATTGCGAAGAGTCTATTTTATAAAAAAAATGCCGAAGACCGGACTTGAACCGGTACGGTACTAAGTACCGAGGGATTTTAAGTCCCTTGCGTCTACCAATTCCGCCACTTCGGCATTAATAGGCGACGACCGGACTTGAACCGGTGAACAACGGTTTTGCAGACCGCGCCCTTAGCCGCTCGGGAACGTCGCCATTTGACTTCAAAAATATATATATAATTTTAAAAAAATCAATGATCGATTTTATAAATCACACTCTTTAATTTAAATTTTACATAAGATTACCTGAAAAATCCTATGCTTAAAAGCATAAAAAGTGTTAATTGTTCTAACATGAAAAAAGAAGAAAATTGCAAATTCTATTTTTTAAAAGAAAACCTGAATCCCTTTTTTCATATTTAACTATTTTTTAACTCTAAAAGCTGTTCATTTGTTTCTCTAAATCTTTCAACAAGAACAGGCAACAAAGAAAGAGCAATTTCTGGTTTAGACTCAAGTAATGCTTTGAACTCCCAATAAGTCATAATATATACTTCTGTATCTTCAATAGCTGTGATTGTAGCGGTTCGTGGCTTATTATCTAACATTGCCAGTTCTCCAAAGTACTCTCCATCAGAATGAACTGCTATATCAAGAGTTTTGCCTGACGCAAGTGTTTTACTTACCTTAATTTTACCTTTTTTAATTATGAAAAGTCCTATTCCTTCATCACCTTGCTTTAATATAATTTCTCCCTTTGCATATTTCCTTTCCTTAACAAGTGATTCTATGGCAGCAAGGTCTTTATCTTTTAAATTAGAAAATAAAGGAACTTTTCTAAGGTATTTAAGAATCTCACTCATATAATCCTCTCCTTTGATAAAACCAAAATCATTATAAATTAGATAAAATCTCTGTCAAGATTGAACCTATGATTTTAAAGTTTTGATTAATATATCTACAAGTTGCTTATCAAAATATATTCCTGAATACTTTTGCATCTCCAAAATAGCATCTGCAAATGATAGACCTTTTCTATAAGGTCTATCTGAAGTTAAAGCATCAAAACTATCTGCAACAGCTGCTATTCTTGCAAATAAAGGGATTTTTTCCGATTTTAAACCAAAAGGATAGCCAGAGCCATTTAATTTTTCATGATGATATAGGACAAATGGAAATCCTGCTGAAAGATATTTAATATTTTTTATTATTGTGTAGCCAATATAAGGATGCTTTTTCATTATTTTGTATTCATACTCATTCAATGGGCCCCTCTTCAATATTATCGCTTCAGGGATACCAATCTTCCCGATATCGTGAAGCATTGCAGCAAGTCTTATGGTCCTTAAAGCTGATTCATTCAATCCAAAATTTTTACCTATCAATAGAGAATACCTCATAACTCTTTGAGAATGCCCTTTTGTGTATGGATCTTTTGCCTCAATTGCTGAAGCTAAAGCTGCTGTAGTAAGTTCATAGTTGATCTTAATCTCATCATACAATGCAATATTATTTAGAAATATGCTGAGATTCTTAATCATTGTCATAACGATATCATACTCTTCATGACCTAAGGAAGGTTCATTTATAAGTCTACCTGCGAAAAAACATCCAACAAAATTTACCGCCTTTAACGGATAAACCAGAAAAGATTTTAACTGATCGCTAACAATTGTAAAAGTCTTACTATACAGTCTGGATTTATGCATATCAGTAATATTAAAAGATATATTTTTCTCTATACATTCAGAAAAAATATCTTTACCGAATGACCATTTGTGCTTGATAATATAATTGTATAGATCTTTTGATACATATTTAAAAAATAACTGTCCATTTTTATCAACAAGGATTATGCCTGTTAAATTGCAGTTGATTGCCTTTTGTAAGGCTAAAATTATCCCTTTTATATTTTCATCAATTGTTTTTATATACGAGATATTCTCTGTTACATCAATAAATAGTGACAGTGTATTTTTCTTCTTTGTAAGCTGATCATTTAACTGAATTGCATTGATATTGGTAGCAAGAATCTGCATTAATCTTTCAAAAATGAATAAAATATCTATATTTATGCTGGCTTTTTTTTCACAAATGGCTATAAATATACCTATTTTTTCATTATTTAAAATTAATGGAAAAGGTGTAAGATATGTTTTTTTTTCAAGATAATAAATATTTTCAAAAGATCTTATCTCTTGACTTGATGAAACAAGTTCAAGAATACCCTCAACTAAAGCTTCTTCTATACTGGTTATTATTTCATTATTCTGGACTTCACTGAAAAAAAGTTCATAACCACCTGTTTCTTCATTTCTTTTATAATAGTAAAATATAGAATCAGGAAAAAATATCCTTAATAATTTACAGGAATTTTTAAAGAAGATATCCTTTTCTATTTTATCACTATTGCTTTCAAAATTTAAAAATTCATTTGATGCTCTCTCAAAACAATCAAGTTGATATGATCTGATGACATCATAAAGTATTTTATTCTTTTGTAGGGATTGAGGAACTTTGATTAAACCTTTATTTTTTCTAATCGAGTCAAACAATTTTATTAAATCTCTATTTTCCAAAAATTTTCCCTCATAAAATACTTTATTAAAAAATATTAAACTTCTTATAATAACATTCAATAATCGAAACTACTAATAAATAGAATCTTTTATTAAAAAAAGTATTATTAATAGATCAATTAAATGATGATAGACTACAATATAATATAATATAAAATTTATGAAATTGCAACTTCAAGAAAGTTGGATTCCTCAAGATTTTGTTTAGCCATTCCGATATATAGCTTTATAGTTTCTAAAGATAGATCTGGTTTTAATTGTTTAAGTATATTCCACGAGTAAGTAGATATCTTTGGTAAAATGGAATCTCCATCGTAACCAATTTTCCCGGCTTTTGCTATTATATTTGAAGTATGAACAATAGATACTATATTTGGATATTTAATGGTCTTTTGAGGAGTATGATGATATCGTATCGGTATGTACAGATTATCCGGTAGATTCCACCTTCGGGATAATAAAAATCCTACTTCTGTATGTGTAAAGCCAGCAATCTCTTCTTCACTCTGAAAAAATGATATCTGCTTATAATTTGCATTATATAAAATTTTATTCATTAGCTCAGGGAAATAGACATCAAGAACTATCTTTCCTATATCGTGAAGTAATGCAGACACAAAAATTTCGCCAGAATTACCAGCCCTAGTATCTTCACAGATCTGCTTGGCAATAAAAGCAACAGCTGCACAATGAGTCCAGAAACTTGATCTATCAAAACTGCTTCTCTGCGAAACATTTTTAAATATATCAAAAACCGAAGCTGAAATGGCTAGATTTTTAACAGCATTAAAGCCAATAATAACTATTGCCTGATCAACAGTTGTAATCTTCTTCTGGAAACCATAAAAAGCTGAATTGACAAGTTTAAGTGTTTTTGCTGTTAAAGATTGATCAGACGTAATGATAGAACCTATCTGCTTAACTGTTGCCTTTGGATCATTTATAAGCTGCAAAATTCTCTGTATAACAACTGGTAATGTTGGGAGATCATCTATCTTGGAAATAATATTATCGAGCTGCTCTTTTGGTATCTGGGCGATCGGAACTCCATTTTCCGAATCTTCTTTATTTATGGTGATTTTATTGTTGCAATATGGACAATATATCTGCATTATGCTGCTTTTGATTAATGAATCATTGAAGGAGAAAGACTTCCCGCATTTATCACATTTTATGAGCATTAATAATCCTTTGACATTTTAAATTATCGTACTATTTTTATGTTAAATTTATACTATGAGAATAAAAAATGTCAAGTAAAATATTTAAGAAATTTCCTATTATATTTTTATTATTATTATTTATTTTTATTCTTTCAAATCTATCAGATTTAAAAGCACAGGATCCAGTAGTTACACTTGCCAATCTTTACAATCAGGGCAAATACCAGGATGCTGCTGACCTTGGTATAAATCTGCTCACCAGTTATCCAGAAAATAAAGAAGTTTATACCTATATAACACTTTCTTTATTTAAATTAGGCGAGTATCAAAAATGTTTAACATACACAAAAGAAGCCCTTGGCATATTTCCAAACGATGTTCAGTTTCTAAAGCTAATTGGAAGAGTCTACAATGAAATTGGGCAGTATAATCTTGCGATCACATACTTTGAAAGATGCCTTGTATACAATCCGTCTGATGGTTGGTCATACTACTATTATGGTAAAGCTTTATTTTTTTCTACTTCTTATTACAAGGCAATATCTGCTTTAAATGCTGCAATTTATCTTGGTGTAGATCAATATTATCCTCACTACTACCTTGCATACAGCCTTTACAAAGTTTCTGAAAAAAATAAAGCTCTTTCTGTACTGGAAAAAGCCATGAAGAAATACAATACTAATCGACTTATCGAGTTATATAACCTGATAAAAAGTGAAACAAATCATTAATCTTTTCAAAATTTTAATTTTACAAATTTATTTATTACCTTTTTCGTTTTTCAAATTTTTATTTTTTTCAAAAATACTTTTTTGTGTGCATCTCATTTAAAATTCAAAAATTTTTTTTAATAGTATCTGAATCTTTATTAAAAAAATATATTGAAAATTTCTTGCTGTATTTTTTGTAAAAGACAGCATTGGATTAATAACACCTAAAAAAATGCTTAGTAAAATGAAAATTGCATTTAAAACATTTGGCTGTAGATTAAACATCTCAGAAACCGAATCTTTGATTTCTCTTTTACCAGATAATTTTGATTTAATAACAGATTTTAATGAAGCAGATATAGTGATTATAAATTCCTGCACTGTAACCGCTGAAGCTGAAAAAAAGTGTATTCACTTCATAAATCCTCTTATTAACAAAGGTAAAATTTGTATTCTCACAGGTTGCTTCAACCCTTATCCTTTTTTTAGTGATGATCAGCTTTTGTATATTCCCCTATTCAATAAATCTAAGGTAATCGACTGCCTGAATAGTTTAAATATCGATAAAAATCTTGTACTGACTAATTTGAAATCCAGTAATTTTTTACTTGAAAACGGACATGAAAACCGCTTTCTTCCTCCAAGTACAAAAAAAGAATTCCACTCAAGAGCTTTTTTAAAGATTCAGGATGGATGTAACAACAGATGTACATATTGCAAAGTATGCCTTGTAAGAGGCAAGTCCATATCTCTACAAGATGATATTATTATTGAAAGGATAAAAAAGCTTAAAAATAGTGGTTTTTCAGAGATAATCTTAACAGGTATTAATATTGCAGCTTACAGTTACAATGGTGTCACATTCAGCTATTTATTGGAAAAACTCATCGATATTTTCCCTGATCTTATTTTTCAACTTTCTTCTATCGAAATAATTAATCTTGATTCTAAATTTTTTGAAGTTATCACTTTAGAAAATATAAAACCTTACTTTCATCTCCCTTTGCAATCTGGAAGCGACAATATTTTAAAACTAATGAATAGAAGATACACGGTAAATGATTTTATAAAAACAATTGAAAATATAAAAAAAATTAGAGATGATTCCTTTATTTCGACAGATGTAATAGTTGGTTTTCCTGGCGAGAGTTTAAAAACAATCAGTGAAACAGAAGTACTGGTGAGAAAATTGGGATTTGAGCATTTACATATTTTCCCTTTTTCAAAAAGAGAAGGAACTGCTGCATACAATTTTACTGAAACCTTTTCCGAAAAAGAGAAATCTCTCCATATTGAATCGCTACGTAAAATTTCCAATGCGAATAAGAATAAATATATAAATTCATATATAGGTAAACAGGATAAAATGTGTATAGAATCGATCAAAAAATTGAATAATGCTAAATATCTCATTACAGGTAAAAGCTATCACTCTATTCAATGCCTGGTATTGACAAACGATATTATAGATCTTAAAATTGGACAGTATATAAAAGTAAAGTTTTTTGGCAAAATAGGATATAAACTTTATGGGATTTTAAATGAAAATTAGTTAAATATTTTTCATTATGAAATTAAATTAGTCTGGAAAATTTTCAAGAATAACAATATTTTTATGAGGTAATATGGATAGACTAAAATCAAAAAAAGCACTTTTAAAGATTCAAAATACTGAAATTACAGAATATCATATCTATCAAAAATTATCAAGGATAATCAAAGATAAAAACAATGCAATGGTTTTACAATCAATAGCAAATGAAGAAAAAAAGCACTCAGAATTCTGGAAAAATAAAACTAATATTGAACCAAAACCTGATTGGTTTAAAGTCAAAAGATATATTTTTCTATCCAGAGTTTTCGGTCTCTCGTTTGCACTAAAACTCATGGAAAAAAGAGAGGGAACAGGTTCTAAACAATATAAAGACCTTTCCTCTGTATTTAAAGAAACAGCTCAGCTCTCTGAAGAAGAAGATGCTCACGAAAAGGCACTGCTAGGCATGCTCAATGAGGAAAGACTTCAGTATGTTGGATCTATAGTACTTGGCTTAAATGATGCGCTTGTTGAACTGACAGGTGCACTGGCTGGTTTTACTTTAGGCTTTACAGACAATAAGATGATTACTCTTGCAGGACTTGTTACAGGCATATCTGCTGCCTTCTCAATGGCTGCTTCAAATTATCTCGCTCAGAAGGCTGATAATGACCCCAATGCCTTAAAATCTGCCCTTTACACTGGTGAAGCATATATTATGACAGTTTTTCTAATGATCTTACCCTATCTATTGTTTAGAAATTCTTTCTTAAGTTTATTTATTACCCTTGCAATAGTTATCCTGGTAATTTTAGCCTTCAACTACTATATCTCTGTTGCAAAGGATCTCGATTTTAAGCATAGATTTTTAGAGATGTGCATTCTCAGCCTTTCTGTGGCTGCATTCTCTTTTTTAATCAGCTTTTTACTTAAGAAACTGCTTGGGATAGAAGTTTAAGCATTATAAAGAAATATGCTCTCTGTTTCTTTGTATGACTTGACCATATAAACTAAAGGAAAACAAGAAAATAATTTGTGGGAATAATGTAAAATTAAACAATAATTTGTTTTCTTTTTCTTATACTTTTGACTTTCTATTTTTAACTGTATTAATAAAGTATTATTCTCCGATTTTTGACTTTGGACAGTTCTACTTTTGAGTAGCTTAAATAGCAACGAGATGAATTATTTATCATAGCCATATGAATGAAGGTTGATATACCAGGCTAAATGACTTTTCTTTAAAAATAAAAAACGCTCATTAAACGAAAGAATCATAACTTATGAAAAAAAATCTTATTTTAGGAATCGATGAAGCTGGTAGAGGATGTCTTGCTGGCCCTGTATATGTTGCCGGAGTCATAACTTATCAAGGCTTTTTTGACAATAGAATAAGAGATTCGAAGAAACTTTCACCACTTCAAAGAGAAGAATCTTACAAAATAATCCATCAAAAAACGATCTGGCAAAATTTTTATTATTTATCAAATATAGTTATAGATAATATCGGGATTGCAAAAGCAATATATCTTCTTATGAATCAAATTTATCAAGATTCTATAGATCTCTATGGAGACTCTTTGCAAATTGTTTATATTGATGGTAACTATAACCCTATAAAAAAACCAGATACTATTTCATATATTAAGGCTGATGATAGGATTCCGGCTGTATCAGCAGCTTCAATAATTGCAAAGGTCGAAAGGGATAGATTTATGGAAAAAATATCGATTGATTATCCAGCATATTCTTTCTCAGCTCATAAAGGTTACGGAACAAAACTACATATTCAAGAAATAATGAAGTATGGTTATTCACCTATTCATAGGACAAGCTTTAAATTATCAAAGAGAGCCTTGCAATATGCAAAATCATGATGATGAACAAAAGCTATTTCATTCCAAAATTCTGACTTTTTTCAATTTATAAAACCAGCAATAAAAAAACTAAATTGATGCAAAAATAAGAAATTAATTTATTATGCACTAAAATTCGTTTTATTCCTCAACCTTATACTTTAGGTACTCCCTTTCAACAAGTGTCGCTACTTGTGTTCTTATTTCTTTTGAATCAATAAGTACTCGATTATTATTACTTCTTAACTTAATTTCGAACTTTTTCTCTGCAATAAGTTTCTCTGAAACTATGATTTGTATCGGGATACCTATTAAATCTGCATCGGCAAACTTTACGCCAGCTGATTCTTCTCTATCATCAAGTAGTATGTCAAATCCATCTTCTTTAAGTTGATTGTATATTTTAGTGGCTTCAGATAAAACATCTTTATTTTTCTGATTTAAAGCGATTATTTCTACCTCAAAAGGGGATATGGAAATTGGCCATATTATGCCATTATCATCATGAGATTCTTCTACAACACTTCCGGCAAGTCTTCCTATCCCTATCCCATAACAACCCATCACAGGATAAAAAGTTTTTCCAGCTTCATCAAGAACTCTCACATCGTAAGCTCTAGTATATTTATCTCCCAGTTGAAAGATATTCCCAATCTCGATCCCTCTTGTTACCTTAAGCTTTTCACCACACATAGGGCACCTATCATTCTCTTCTACCTCTGCAAAATCTTCTATCCTGACATCCGATAGCTCTTCAAGCCCATGGTCTCTTTGCCAGTTAAAATTTATGTAATGATAACCTTGCTCATTTGCTCCAGCTACAAGATTATTTGAACTCAAGACTGTTCTATCGACAAATATCTTTATCCCGGTCTTTAATCCCCTGCTTGAAGCGTAACCTGGAACTGCTCCGAATCTCTTTATTTCATCTTCCTCTGCAAATCTAAGAAAGCCTGAACCTATGAGTTTTCTAAGTCTTGTTTCATTTACTCCTCTATCACCCCTTATGAGTACTAAATAAACATTATTCTTATCATCAGCGTAAAAAACAGCTTTGACAGTTTTATATTCTGGAACCTTTAAGTATGCTGCGACATCAGCTATAGTTTTTTTATCCGGGGTTTCTACTTTGCATAATTCTTTTAAATCTTCAGGGTGTCCATCTATTTGGGCTGTAGCCACTTCTTTATTGGCTTTGTAATCACATTCTGGACAATACACTATAGTGTCTTCCCCATTTGGTGTGTCCAGCATAAATTCATGGGATATTCTTCCTCCCATCATTCCTGGATCAGCCTGCACTACTAAGACCTTTTTAAGTCCAACACGATGAAATATCCTTTCATATGCCCTATAAACTTTTTTATAATAATTATCCAGACATTTTTCATCTCTATGAAATGAATATCCATCTTTCATAGTAAACTCACGAACTCTTATTATCCCACCTCTACATCTTGGTTCATCTCTGAACTTCAGTTGAATCTGATATACCATACATGGTAACTGCCTGTATGAGATAAGCTCACTTTTTGCAAGATAAGAAACAGCCTCTTCGTGAGTCATAGCAAGAACCATCTCCTTATCCCATCTATCTTTAAATCTTAAAAGCTCTTGAGCTATTGTCTGGTACCTTCCCGTCTTCTCCCACATCTCCTTTGGTTGAGCCAGTGGCATCAATATTTCCTGCCCATCTATTGCATCCATCTCTTCTCTAACTATCTCAGATATTTTCAAAAGGACTCTCTGTAACAGTGGTAAGTATGAGTAAATACCTGTTGCATTTTGCCTTAAATATCCAGCTCTAACAAGTAACTTATGGGACACAATTTCGGCATCCTTAGGATCATCTTTTAATCTCTGCCCAAATAGTTTTTGCAAATACATAAAATCTCCTTATTCCAGAAAACATTTATTGGCTATTTATAAAAATAGATTTATTTATCTGAGCTTTAAACTCAGGTAAATCTGGCTGCAATATCTATAAAGTTTCATGATATAACAATTGTGTGTAAATAAAATAATAATCCTTCTCGATGTAACAAAATGAAATAAAAGATATACATATGAAGGTAAAAATGAACCTTGCGAAATTATTAAGCAATTATTTAAAAAATCAAGATAAAAAAGAAAATCTAACTAAATCAAATTTAGTGGTAGATAAAGGAGATTTTTTATCTCTGGGAAGACTCAATAGCTCCGGTAAAACTATGCTGACTGGAGCTATGCTAAATTATCTATTCCGTGATAATTAAGAAATAAATATTTTTGGACTTTATGCTACAAAACAAAGTAACAGGATTAAAAAGCATACTGGATATTTATCCGAAGAAAATTATTGCTATGGTTATATGAAAGTGAAAGAAAACTTCAGTTTTGTTAAGGGATTTGAAAATATAGAAAATTATATATTTGATAAACAGATGCGTATTCTTTTGAAGCTGTTTGATGTTTATCTTAATAAAAAGATTAGTACATTATTGCAAGTTGATGACATAGATGATTTCGCAAATAAGGTTACAATAATAAAAAAAGCAAATTAAAAAATCAATAAAATATGCTCTTTAGTTTTAAAATATATTACATACAAATTACAGTTAATCTTTAAAAAAATACTGTTTTACTTTTTCTCTTTTATATTTTGCTTATCTTAAAAATATATTGTTTTTTTAATTTATCCTTTAACTTATAAACATCTTCCAGTACATCTATTCTTTTTCTAAGTAAGCTTGTTGATCTTATCTTTCAATATCTCAACGGTTTTTTCTATCTCAGAATACTCTTTTTCTGTTTTTTCGATTATCTCCTTTTTAGCTTTAGATTTAAAATCTTCAGAATTTAACTTTATGGAAAGTTTCTCTTTTGTTGCTTCAAGTTTTACAATCTCTTTTTTGAGTCTTTCAATCTCTTTTTTTTTATCAACAAGATCTTCAATGACAAGGTATAAAATAGTATCTGAAATAACAGAAGATGAAAATCTCGAATCTGGCTCTTTTGCAATAAATTTTATCTCTTTAATTGAAGCTAAAAATTTTATAGAATCCTTTTCTTTTTCGATTATATTTTTTTCATCACTATTTTTAGTCAAGTAAAAGAATTCCAGATCTTTTCTTGAATGAAGATTCAACTCAGCCTTTATTGTTCTCATTGATACTATAAGATTTTCTATAAAGGAAAACTTTTTTTCATCAATATCTGAAATATATTTCTCTTCAACTCCAGGATATTTTTGAATAGTAAGCAAATTTCCATTATTTGATTTCATATGCTGATAGAGTTCTTCTGTTATAAATGGCATTAAAGGATGAAGTATTTTTAAAATATAATCCATAATGTAGGTCAATATATTTGCCTTTCTAACATAAGCTTGATTTGCAGTTTCTTTATCAGAATTGAAGAAAAATGGTTTGCAACTTTCAATATACCAGTCACAAAAATCATGCCATATAAAATTGTAGATGGAACTGGCGATAAATTGAAGTTTATAATTATCATAATATTGGTCAAGATTTCTAACTGTAGTTTGCAATTTACTGAGTATCCATCTATCATATAAGTCACATTCATCGTACCTTATAGGTTCAATGGTCTCCTTCAAATATGGGTAGCAAAACTTGAAGGCATTAAAAAGTTTATTTGCGAAGTTCCGGCCCATCTCAAATTTTAAAGGATCAAGAGAAATATCCTGTCCATCTGTAGAAAGATAAACCAGAGTAAATCTAAGTGCGTCAGCTCCATATTTATTTATTATTTCAATAGGATCAATCCCATTATTCAGTGACTTAGCCATTTTCCTGCCAAATTTGTCCCTTATAAGAGGAGTAAGATAAATATCATAAAATGGAGGCTTCCCCGTAAAAGTGGTTCCTGCAATAACCATTTTTATTATCCAGAAAAAGAGTATATCATATCCTGAAACCAATAAATCTGCAGGATAGAATTGTTCAAGTTCTTCTGTATTAAGAGGCCATCCAAGGGTAGAAAATGGCCATAACCAGGATGAAAACCATGTGTCTAAGACATCAGGATCTTGCTCTATATTATCACTATTACAATCCGGACATCTCTTAACTTCGCTTTCACTGACTATCTGTTTCCCACAGTTTTTGCAGTAAAAAACCGGGATCCTATGCCCCCACCAGAGTTGACGTGATATACACCATTCCCTTATATTATCAAGCCAGTCAAAGTAAATTTTTTCCCATCTCTTAGGATAAATTTTAACAGTACCGTTTTCCACTACTTCTCTTGCTCTGGAACTTATAGATTTTAGATCAACAAACCATTGATCTGACAGACTTGGTTCTATAGTGGTATTGCATCTACTGCATTTACCAACATTATGAGTATATTCTGTAGTTTTTACCAGATACCCGCGTTCCTTCAAATCATTTATTACTCTTTCCCGGCATGTATCTCTATCAAGGCCTCTGTATGGTTGAGGAACCTGCGGAGTCATTTTACCTTTTGAATCAATCACAACAATGGATGGAAGGTTATGCCTTCTCGCGACATCAAAATCATTCGGATCATGCGCTGGAGTTATTTTTACAGCTCCAGATCCAAAATCAGGGTCAACATATGAATCTGCAATAATAGGGATCACTCTATTTGTTAAAGGAAGATTAACTTTTTTGCCCACAAGATGTTTATATCTCAGATCCTGGGGATTAACAGCAACTGCCGTATCACCAAGCATCGTTTCAGGTCTTGTTGTAGATACTGTAATTGAACCATCGCCATCAGCAAGTGGATAGCGAATTTCCCAGAGAAATGAATTTTCTGTAATCTTATCAACTTCCTCATCAGAAAGAGCTGTTTCACATCTAGGACACCAATTTACTATATATTTACCTTTAAAAATAAATCCTCTGTTGTATAGTTCTACAAAGGCGTGAGTAACCGCTCGACTGAGATCTTTATCTAATGTAAACTTTTCTTTTGACCAATCACAGCTGTCACCAATTTTAATTTTTTGTTTTGATATATGATCTTTATGTTTTTCTACCACTTCCCATACTTTTTTAACGAAATCATCCCTTCCGAGATCTTCTTTTTTAATACCTTGTTTTTCCAGCATTTTTTCAACAACATTTTGAGTTGCAATACCTGCATGATCTTTCCCCGGGATCCAGAAAACATTAAATCCTTTCATCCTCTTATATCTAATATAAAGATCCTGGATAGTATCCTGTAGACCATGCCCCATATGCAGGATTCCTGTAACATTAGGTGGTGGCATTGGAATAACATAATTTTTTTTTGATTTATCTATCCTGACTTTAAAAGCACCTGATGATTCCCATAGCTTATAAATTTTTTCTTCAAATTCAGATGGATTATACCTATCATTCAAATCTGTTTTATTATTCATATAAACTCCATTATTTAATTTATTTTAGAAAATTTTTAGAAAATCTATTTAACAAAGAAAACAATAAAATTTATTTAAAAATAGACCTTAAAATAAAAGGGCAATGATATTTTATTTTAGGATAATAAGTAATTATTCATTAATAGTTTTAAGATTACTCAGGGTTTTTCTGTACTTTACAACGACACAGCAATATAATTATTGCACTATATCTGGTAATTTATAACATTTTTTATTTTTTTTTCACCATATCTTTATATATAAATGTTATTTATGAATTTGCTTTATTCATGTTACCAGAGTCTATAATCAAAATTTAATTTGTAAGTTTACAAAGAAAAACCTCTTATCTATTCTTTAAAAAACTTAAGTTGAGTGGGGAATTTTAAATTCCTGTTTTTGGGGAAAATTAAATTCTTCTTGACAGAAAAACCGAAAAGTAAGAAATTGTAGCATTATAAGCTTATATCTGCTTATAGCCTATACTATTATCTCTTATTATCTCTATGGATATTAAGATTGATAAAAATACGGTTTTTCTGTATCTGATCTTTTAAGATATATCCTACTATATCAAGATAAATTTCTTCAAAGAAATCATATAATTGTTTTTAAGTAATGATTTTATGAAAATAATCTGTTGATAAATGCAATGATAATTATAACTTTAAACTTTATAATGGAGTGATTAATCTATATATTTTCCATACATAAAGTAAAATATTTACTTAACTTATAACTTTTGCAGCATTTGTACTATTCTTTCAGACATATCTGTTATTATTTTATCTATCCATCTTGGATGAATTTTCAATATTTCAATGAATTCATCTTTAGTAAATTTTAAAAATGTGGAGTCTGTTTTTGTAATGATGGTTGCTGATCTTGTAGTTTCTTCAAATACACCCATTTCTCCAAAAATATCTCCCTTATCCAGAAAAGTTAAAATTTTAAAAGTATCGTGCAATTTTTTAGCCACATATACAGCTCCCTCAAGAATATAATATACATCAGATGATCTTTCACCTTCCTGTATAACTATTTTATTCTTTGGGAAGGATAATGAATATCTTTTTATGAATTCTTCTGTAAGTCCACCTTCACCTTCAAAACCAAATTTTATAAGATCTTCGGTTATTTTAGCCATTTTTATTCCTCATCATTATATAATGAAAAAAACATCTTTTAAACTAAAGGGTAAATGTCTTTTGATCCAGAAATTCTGAATTCAATATTCTTAAAAATGAAGAAAGGGATCTGATAGCATAAAGCGATAATTCCCAGTTTATAGAAGTATTCAAAATAAAATCAGTTTTAGCCCATGCATACACTATAGTATTTTCTTCAGCAACAGCTTCAAGAAATCTATAATCCATAGTTATAGCATCTTCAAGACCAAAAAGATCACCTCTTTGCCTATAGACCTTAATCTTGTCGCCATTTTTCTTGATTATTCGTAAAGTTATCAAACCTTCTTTTATATAATATATTGCGTTATCTTTGATGTTATCATTTTTCTTATATATGTTTGTTCCTCTTTCAAAGAGTATTTCTTTACCATTTTTAAACAGATGCTCTATTCTCAAATCCATTTTGACCTCACAAGCAATTTTTTTCTGGATAAATATTCATGGAAAAATTTGTTCTATATATTTATAATATCGCATTTTATTAAAAAAATATAATAAGATAAAAAATTTAATAAATTTAAAGAAATAATCGCTTAATTATTACGTAAAATATGGATAAAGAAACAAAGATTGTTTGCAAAATATAGATGTTGAAAATCGATAATCTCAAATTTGCCAATTGCCATTGCTTAAAATAAAAAGTTACAACATATGAAATCAATAAAGGGTAGCCACTTAGCTACCCTTTTTATAAATTTTTGCTTTCTTAAAATCAAGAGAATTTTATTTATTTTTTGAATCTCAACACTGGATCTTTGGCTGCTTTTACTTCATCCAATCTTCTAACTGGAGTATTTAGAGGTGCCTTATGTATTAATTCTGGATTTTCTTTTATTTCCTTAACAATATTACCGATAATCTCACAAAAGTGATCCAGAGTTTCTTTTGATTCAGTTTCAGTAGGCTCAATCATCAATGCTTCAGGGACAATAAGAGGAAAATAGATTGTTGGAGGATGAATCCCATAATCAAGCATTCTTTTTGCTATATCAAGAGTTGATACGCCAAAACTATCTTTTATAGGTTTGCCAGTAAGAACGAATTCATGTTTACATATACTGTCATATGCAACTGGTATTTTATCGGAAAGCATTTTTCGAAGATAATTAGCATTCAATACTGCCATTTCTGAGACATGTCTTAAGCCATCATGACCCATTGTTAGTATGTATGCATAGGCTCGAACAATAACTGCTATATTCCCATAAAAACCTGATATTCTTCCAATAGATTTTGGAATATCATAGTTGAGATAATATTTGCCATCTTTAAAAGATATGTCGGGAACAGGTAAAAATGGGACCAATTTTTCTTTAACAAGAACCGGTCCAGAACCAGGTCCACCACCACCGTGAGGTGTTGAAAAAGTCTTATGTAAGTTTAGATGTACAACATCAAAATCCATATCTCCCGGGCGAACTTTACCTAGAATTGCATTAAAATTTGCGCCATCATAGTAAAGTAAACCACCAGCCTCGTGTATAAGTTTTGCAATTTCAACAATATTCTTTTCGAAGAGTCCAAGAGTATTAGGATTTGTAATCATGAGCCCAGCTAAATCTGGGCCAAGATTCTTTTTTACCTCATCAATTGAAAGTAAGCCATCACTTCCAGACTTAATCTCTACGATCTCAAATCCTGATATATGTGCTGATGCTGGATTTGTACCATGAGCTGAATCAGGAACAAGTATTTTAGTTCTTTTTTCACCTTTTGCTTTAAAATAAGCCTTGAATAATTTCATCCCAACAAATTCACCATGTGCACCGGCAAAAGGTTGCAATGTTCCCCATTTCATCCCTGTAATTTCGGAAAGTGCTTGTAAAATCTTATATTGAAGTTCCAATATTCCCTGAATTGTTTCAGCAGGTTGTAAAGGATGAATATTTGCAAAACCTTCGAAGGAAGAAACATCTTCATTTATTTTAGGATTATATTTCATCGTACAGGATCCAAGAGGATAAAACCCAACATCGACTCCAAAGTTTTTTCTCCCTAGATTAGTGAAATGTCTAATAACATCAACTTCAAAAAGTTCAGGAAAATTTCTATCTTCTGAAGCTAATAGTTCTTCAGGAAAAATTTTATTTATGTCAACTGAAGGAATTTCACTTTCAGGAAGTTTATAGCCTACTCTTCCCTCTTTAGAAATTTCAAATATAAGCTTATCCATTATTTACCTCCAGCTACATTTACAAAAAGATCCAGTTCTTCTTTAGTCCTTTTTTCAGTTACGGCTATCAAAAGACAATTTTCAAACTCTGATCCAAGTAACTCTTTTAGAGATATACCACCAAGAATGCCTGCTTTCTTCAAGTTTTCCAATAATTTGTTCACAGGCATATTGAATTTGAATGCAAACTCATTGAAAAAAGGTTGATCATAAGCAGGTTTACCAATATTCATCTTTACAAGTTTATCAAATAGATAATGAGAATTATCAATACATCTATGGGATACCTCTTCAAGCCCACTTTTCCCAAGGACACTCATATAAACTGTAGAAGCTAATGCCATTAAAGCCTCATTTGAACAGATATTTGAAGTTGCTCTTTCCCTTTTAATATGTTGCTCACGAGCCTGCAATGTAAGTACAAAACCTCTTTTAGAATTAACATCAACAGTTTGACCAACTATCCTTCCTGGCATTTTTCGCAAATATTCTTCTTTTGCAGCTATGTAACCAGCGGAAGGGCCACCAAAGTATTGAGGTATTCCAAAAGGCTGAAGATCTCCTATGGCAATATCAGCTCCCCACTCTTTTTGATTTTTTAGATGAATCAGACTGATGGGATTAGATGATACAATAAATAGTTTCTTTTTTTCATGAAGTAGATTAGAAAACTCCTTAAAATCTTCTAAGCAACCAAGAAAATTTGGAGTTTGTCCTATAAAACAGGCAACATTATCTGATAGTTTAGCTTTAAGATCGTTGATATCTGTTCGACCATTTGTACCTTTGACTTCTATAATTTTTACATCCATATCAAAAAAGTATGTTTTAAGAACCTGTTTGGTAAATGGATGCACATATTGTGATATTAGCACTGTATCTGAGTGTTTAACAGAATTAAGTGCCATAACTGCTGCTTCAGAAGCTGCTGTATGCCCATCATAAAGGGATGCATTTGAAACATCAAGACCTGTTAATTCACAAATTAAGCTTTGAAATTCAAATATAGATTGTAAGGTTCCCTGAGATATTTCAGCTTGATAAGGTGTATATGCAGTGTAGAACTCGGATATTCCAGTGATATGATTGACTATACTAGGTATTAAATGATCATAACATCCACCACCAAGAAATGATATAAAAGAAGCATCATTCTTTTCTGCAAGTTCCTTGAGTTTTCTGTAAACCTCAAATTCTGAAGAATTTTTATCAATATTTAAAGTCTTTTTTAGTTTAACTTCTTCAGGTATATCGGCAAAAAGATCATCTATAGTATTAACCCCTATAGTTTCCAGCATTGATTTTATATCATCTTCGGTATGGGGTATATATTGATGCATATTACCTCCTAGTGAGAAGCCTCTGTTTCACAATATTCTTCATACGCATCAGCATCCATCATTTCATCTAACTCGGATGGGTTGGACATTTCAATAGCAAAAATGTAAGCATCGTAAGGAGTATGATTTATTAACTCAGCTTCTTCTTCCAGTTCTTCATTTACTTTAACAATAGTACCAGAAAGTGGAGAAAAGATAGGTGATGCAGCTTTTACAGATTCAATATTGGCAACCTCATCTCCTTTAGAAACCTCACTATCAACAGTTGGAAGTTCAACATAAACAATATCACCTAAAGATTCTTGTGCAAAATCTGAAATTCCAACATATGCTACACCTTCATCAACTTTGACCCATTCATGAGTTTTAGAATATTTGAGACCTTTCAAAATTTCCATGTTTCCTCCATAATCATAAATTATTTTTAAAAAAATTTTCAAAATAAATTTAATTTACTTTATCATTGTCATAATATTTAATTTAATAAACCAAATTAGTTTTAATTAAAAAAAACCATCTCATGGATTTGTAAAGAAATTTTTATCTTTTTTTTATTCTTTTTTTGTATTTTTGTAAAACGGAGTTTTCACTATAATTGCTTTTTTCATTTTCCCATGTATCTCAACATAAACTTCATCACCAACCTTAAGGTTTGAATCAATCATCGCAAGAGCGACATTTTTATCCAGCATTGGAGAATAAGATCCAGTAGTGATAAAGCCTATCTCTTTATCATCTTTGTATACCTTATATTCACTTCTGGGAATACCTTTATCTATCATTTCAAGACCTTTTAGAGATCTTTTTACTCCTTGTTGAACTTGATTAACAAGCACATCCTTCCCTATAAAATTTTGCTTGTCAAGTTTAACAAAGTACTTTAATCCTGCTTCGATTGGGGTTATTTTATCACTTATTTCATGACCATAAAGAGGTAATTTTGCTTCAAATCTTAAAGTATCACGGCAACCAAGTCCACAAGGTAATACACCATCATTTTTTGTTTTTTCATAAATATAATCCCATACCCTTGGACTTTGTTCAGCTGTCAAATATATTTCAAAGCCATCTTCACCAGTATATCCAGTACGAGACACTATGCAGTCTATTCCATTTATTTGAACTGGATCCTTGAAATGAAAAAATTTTATGCTTGAAAGGTCAAAGTTGACATATTTCTGTAAAATTTCCTCCGCCTTTGGCCCTTGAAAAGCTATTTGGGCAATTCTATCAGAGATATTTTCAATAGAAACCTGACCTTTTTTGTTTTTTAGTATCCAGTTATAATCCTTTTCAACATTAGAGGCATTAACTACAAGCATATACTTCTTATTGTTGTATTTATAAATAAGCAGATCATCTACAACAGTCCCCTCTGGATAGCACATTAAAGTATATATAACCTGATAGTCTTCCATACCTTTGACATCATTTGTTACAAGGTAATCAAGATAGCTTTCTGCATCTGGTCCTTCAACTATTATCTCACCCATATGAGAAACATCAAACATACCCGCAACTTTTCTAACAGCCATATGCTCACCAATGATTCCTGCTTCAAAATTAACAGGAAGTTCCCAACCACCAAAATCTATAAACTTAGCACCTGGATATTTAGAATAACATTGATAAAGTGGTGTCCTTTTTAGATTTTCCATAAGTATTTTACCTCCATAAAATTAATAAAAGATGAATTTATATTGATTTATAAACAAATCGCATCAACAAGGTATAGGTACTATTTAAATAAATAGGATAGAAGAAGTTATCTATCTATCAGCTCTTAAACCTCTGACAATCCTGGAATTATAAAATATTTATTTTACTCTTATATACCTTTGACATTCTTATGATGATAATCCTGAGGTAGATTAATAAATTAAGATTTTATGCCAATATTATTAATGTATGATTTACATCAAATAAAAGATAATATTTAAAACAATATTCCTTTATAAAGTGGAAACTGCAAGCATAGTTTTTTGACTTCTTCCTTTACCTTCTGTGAAGATGCTTCTGATTTTTCCACAAGTACTGTATTTATAAGATGAGCAATGATTTTCATCTGATCTGGACCCATTCCTCTAGTGGTCAATTGAGGTGTGCCTAAGCGTATGCCAGAGGCAACTGCTGGCGAATTCTGATCAAAAGGTATTGTATTTTTGTTGCATGTTATATTTGAAGAATCAAGTAATGTTTCAGCTTCTTTCCCTGTAACTCCTTTTGTAGTTACGTCAACAAGCATTAAATGATTATCAGTACCACCAGAAACCAGCCTGAAACCTTCATTCTTCAAATTCTCAGCTAATGCCTGCGCATTGATGAGGATTTTTTTCTGATATTCCTTAAAATCTTCACTCAAAGCTTCCTTAAAAGCCACTGCTTTTGCAGCAATGACATGCATAAGAGGACCTCCTTGAATCCCGGGAAAAATAGTTTTATTAACAAGCTTGCTCAATTCGGGATCATTTGTAAGGATCATCCCACCTCTAGGACCTCTAAGAGTTTTATGAGTTGTGGTAGTAACAAAATGTGCATATTCACAGGGTGATGGATGTAGCCCGGCAGCTACAAGACCTGCTATATGAGCCATATCTACAAGTAAATAAGCATTAACAGAATCAGCAATTGCCCTTAATCTTTTGAAATTCAAAATTCGAGGATAAGCAGATGCCCCAGCGACAAGCATTTTTGGTTTAACCTCTTTTACCTGTTCCTCAAGAGTATCATAGTTAATCTGTTCTGTTTCTCTATCAACTCCATAATGAGCAACATTAAAGAATATGCCTGAAAAATTGACTGGTGAACCATGAGTTAAATGACCTCCATGCGAAAGATCAAGCCCCATAATGGTATCACCAGGTTTTAGCACCGAAAAATATACTCCCATGTTCGCCTGACTCCCGGAATGTGGTTGAACATTAGCAAACTTAACATTGAATAGCAGTTTTGCTCTATCTCTAGCAAGTATTTCAGCTTCATCTATGAACTCGCAACCACCATAGTATCTTCTACCAGGATAACCTTCGGCATATTTGTTAGTAAGAACTGAACCTTGGGCTTCAAGAACAGCTTTAGAAACAGCATTTTCCGAGGCAATCAATTCTAACTTCTCTTCCTGTCGATTTAATTCTTTATTGATAACTTCAAATATTTCTGGATCTACTTCTTTTAAGCTTTTACCTAAAAAACTCATTTTTTGCCCCTTTTTTGCAATGTTAATTTGCATCAATCTATTGTCAAGAAAAAGTAGTAGTTTTTAAATATTTTCTTTATTTTTTGAATCTATGTTTTATTACGGTTTTTTATACCTAGAGCATATTAACTTAATAGAAAATAAATAACACCTTGTCGGATGTATCAATTCCGTAAAGGCAAAGAGATATTTCTTTGAACATAAGATGCAATTTTTTGATAATTTGATAAATCATCAGTAGAAGCTTTGATATCAGCTTTTAAAAGTTTCAATAAATCATTTAAGTAAGGGGATTTTAAAATATCATTTTTCTTACTTTCATCAATCACCGGTAAAAAGGCAATATACATATGATTTTCTATTAAAAAGGTTGTTTTTCCATAAAAATCATTAAAAAATGGGAGTTCTTCTGAAATCGCCTTCAAAGTTTTTCTTATGATCTGCAAGGAAAGGTTTGCGTGATTTGGGTATTTTGGTTTGTTTTCCCTGCTTTTTGCCTGATAAGCTTGAACTTTACCCACATCATGCAAAAGAGCTGCCATCATTACCGAAAAATCTTTTGTTTCCAGAGCTTTTAATGTAAATATGAGATGATCATAAAGTGTTCCTTCTGGATGATACTCTTTAGTTTGATTATGTTGCTTGCAAATTTTTAGCATAGGAAAAAATTTTATAAGAATCCCTTCCTCGGACATTATATCTATCAATTTTTTTGATTCATAAGATGTAAAAGTAAAGAAAAGTTCTGAAATATTTGGAAAAGGTATAATCTGTCTATCGTCCAAGCATGCATTTAACCAGCTGGCAAGAAAACTATGTTCTAAAATTTCATCAATTTCTATTTTTTCTTGCTTTTCATATTGATTGTTTGTGCATAATAAATTTTCTCCGCTTTCTGATTTATTTTTTTCAGATAGAAAATATGCATATCTTGAATAATAAGATAGATTACTTTGCTTTATGCATATTGCTTTATTTTCTTTAAAAATATCATAATGAAAGAGATTGATATTCTTAAAAGTTCTTTTTAAAGGATCATAAAGTATTGGTAAAAGGAAAACAGATTTATTATATAGATAATATTTATTAAATGATTCCAACAGATCAAAACCTCTCTCTTTGTTCACTTTAAGGAAAAACAACAATTGATCTTCAAAAAAGCAAGCAAAAGAAAAGGGGGTTAAATTTACATGATATATTTTGTCAAATCTCTTATATAGTTCATGAATTTCAGCATCTGTTATAAACTGAAAATACTGAGGAATTTTTCTATTGAGAAGATATAGTGCTGAATCACCAGCCAAAAAACAATTGTAGGGTTTTAAAATTATGGAAATTTTTTTAATAAATACCTGCACATCTGTTATATGATTAAAGGGCATGGATAGAATTCCTTTAAATCTTCTTATTTTCACTCAAATCGTAGACTATCAATCTACCTGACAAGACCTGGTAAAAACAGTTTCTTGCTCTTTTTCACATCTATTAGCATACTTTTGCTAGATTCCATTTGATTTTCTGGCGAATTGTCTTAAAGATAAATCATGACCGATCAGATAGAAAGATATGGTTTTTGTGGTAAAGATTGTCATTCTTGTCCAAAATATAATGACAAAAAAGAAGATTCATGTACTGGCTGTAAAGCTATTTCTTCCGTTTCGATAACTTGCAATATCAAATTTTGTGCTGAGAAAAGCGGTGTTTCTTTTTGCCCGATTTGTTCTAAATTCCCCTGTACATATTTTAGTTTTTTCACGCCAGAAGAATTAACTGAACTGTACCAGCATAAAGAATTGATCATCAAAGCAGAAATCAGCAGTCTTTAATCTTTACCTCAATTTCTAGTATGTTAATTCTACCAAATTATATTCAGTTGATCCCACACCTAAATTCTCGCAATACTTTAATAACCTATCATAATTTACATTGCCATTTTTCTTACAAAATTTATCTTGATCTACTGCTAATTCAAAGTCATTCTGATCCTGATTAAAGTAATAAGGCTCACTTTTAATCAAATCAATAGAAGCCTTATCGATTGCAACAGGATCATAACTTGCAAGTATTCCTATATCCGGAACAATAGGGTACCTTGAATAATCCAGACAATCACAATCTGGTGTCACATCCATCACAAAATTAAAAAAAGTCATTGGTTTTTTGAAATCATTTACGATTGCGTAAATAACATCACCCATTTTTTCTAAAAATTTTTCTGAAGACTCATTTTTCAAGACCTTTAAGCATCCTGTTGTACAAACAGTTATACAATCTGCACATCCAATACAATGATTAAGGTTGAATACTGCTTTACCATCTTTTATCGTAATTGCTTTCCCCGGACAATAGGCAACACATGTACCACATCCACTACATTTTTCAGTTTTTATCTGAGGTTTAACATCGCCGTGCATTTGCTGTTTGGTCGATCTAGTCGCCATACCCATGGCAATATTTTTCAATGCACCACCATAACCAGCGACAACATGACCTTTGACATGTGATAAAACTACCACCCCATCACTGTGAGCTATATCTGATGCATATTTAATAATTTGAAAATTAGATGAAAACTTAGTTTCGACTGTTTTCCCATTTTGAGACCTTAATCCATCAGATATAATTATGGGGCAGCCTATAGATTCATATCCAAAACCATTATAGACAGCTGCATTAAGATAATCAACCGCATTTGATCTTTGTCCTATATATAAAGTGGTAGTATCAGTTAAGAAAGGTTTTAGCCCATCCTTCTTGAGATTTTCAATAATTTTTTTAACAAATAAGGGTTTAATGAATGAAGTGTTTCCAATCTCTCCCATGTGAAGTTTTACAGCGATAAGAGCATTCTTTTTATTCACCTTTAATTTTGAATTATCATATAAAGCATCAATATATTGAAGAACTGATTTTTTATTTTTCTTGAAAGAAAAATAGAAAACATCACTTTTCATAGTAACCTCGCTTTTATTTGGATTTAACTCTTTAACAAATATTACATTTTAAGATCATATATAAAAAATAAGAACTTGATATAAAAATTGCTTTGCCATATAGAAATTCTGGAAAATTATGCATAATTTTTCAAATTCAATTTTACACAAATTGACAATTTAATCAAATTTTTAAATCACCTAAAAAACCTGAAAATATAATTTGCTATTTTTTGTACTTCTAAAATTGTTGAGGTTATTTTTTACTCTCTTTTTATATTTGGATCTTTTTTATTTAAAAGGACTTTGCTCAATTATTTTCTAGAATTTTTATTTTTACTTTTCCCCAATTTTTCTTTTTGCATTTCTTAATTATATGAGTTATGTTAAGAAACAAAAAGTGTAAGATTTTATTATGTTTTATAAAAACGCTTAAAAATGGAATAGTTTGAAGAATATAAAAAATGAAAAAATTATTATAATTCTTAACAATAATTTGACAAAATTTTAAATGAGTTATTATTAAAGAAAAAAAAATTGTTTCTTTTATTATTTTATATTAAATCTATTTTCGAATATTGCTTTTAGCTGTTAATTTATTTAGAAAAAGCTGGAATTCAAATTACCTTTTTATTTTATAAAGCTTCCAATTATTCAAACCTTTTAAAAAGCTTGATAAATCCAGCTAAAAAAAAGTTTTTGCTTATTGATTTATTGCTATATATACAAAACGGTTTTCCAGGACTTTGGACTTAAAACTATTCCAGTTCAAACTAATAAATGAAGCATAAATCTATCTTAATTGAAACCATAATCCTGGAACAGCATTTTTTTTGTGTTATAATAGCCTGAATTTATGAAAACTCTTAATATTAATTTTATTGTAAACATTTAAAAAAAAGTATTGAAGGATATATGAAGATTAAATTTATCGCTTTTGATATCGATGGTGTTATTTTTGATTCCTCCTTTTTTATAGAAGAAGCTTATTCAGAAGCAATTGATCTATTTTGCAATAAATATGCTTCTCTTTCACTAAAAAAACCTTCACGTGATGAGATCATTTTTGTTATTGGAAAAACATATAAAGAGATCATATCATATCTATTCCCTTATCTTCCTGCAAACTACCATGAACATTTTAGATCTATTTTGCTGGATATCCTTGATACAAAAATAAGAGAAAAAAAAGGAACTCTTCTACCTGGAACTGAAGAGGTTATAAGTTCACTATATATACAGGGTTATTTTTTAGGAACAGCTTCAAATGGTTCTCAGGCTTATGCAGAAGCTGTATTACAAACCTACAATCTCGATAAATATTTCAAGGAAATGAAATTTGTAGACTTTACATATTTTAATTCTAAACAAGATATTCTTTCATATTATCTAAAAACTTACAATCTTAAGAATTCTGAGTTACTCATGGTTGGCGATCGTAAGGTTGATCTTGATGCGGCTAAAGCCAATAACACTTATTTTTGTGGTATAGTCGGACATGGTAATCAAGAGGAGATTATCGATTCCGATTTTATTATACCGAGTCTTTATTCACTCGATACTATCCTTAATACTATTTAGGAGGAAACATGCTATCAAGAAAACGCATTATTTCTGTTCTCGTTTGTCTTTCAATTTTACTTTTTCTATTTCTTAGTGCATCCTCAATCCCTGGTCTATCACATTTTGTGCTAGACAATGGATTAGAGCTTTTCGTCGTCGAAAACCATAGCGTCCCTCTTGTTACAATACAGATTGCTTTCCGAGCTGGAGCTATTGGTCAAGATGCTACTAACTGTGGCTTATTCCACCTGCATGAACACATGCTTTTCAAGGGAAACAGCAAATTTAAGACTCAAAATGAGTTCACAGCTGCCATGAACAAGCTTGGAGCATCATCATGGAATGGTGGAACTTCTAGTGAATATGTCGATTATTATTTTACTATTCCATCTTACAATCTTGAACAAGGTCTTGAATTCTGGGCTTATGCTGTCAAAGCTCCTCTTTTCAATGAAGAAGAGATTAAAAATGAAAGAGAAGTCGTTGCAAACGAAGTTCAAGGCTATTTAACGACTCCTTCATGGATTTTTAATGCTGCTTTAGACAGCAGAATGTTCTACAAGTATCCATGGCGAAGAGATGTCTCTGGTTCTATTGATATTATAAAAAATGCTACTTCAGAGCAACTATGGAATATCCACAACA
This sequence comes from Exilispira sp., assembly GCA_012517545.1. Taxonomy (GTDB): domain Bacteria; phylum Spirochaetota; class JAAYUW01; order JAAYUW01; family JAAYUW01; genus Exilispira. Next base: position 21,332 of record JAAYUW010000153.1, on the reverse strand, counting down.
GATTTTATATCCCTAATAATACCTGTCTATTCGTTGGTGGTGATGTTAATCCGAAGCAAGTTTCTGAACTTGTAAAAAAATATTATGGAGATTGGAAGAAAGGGGAAGATCCCTGGAAGAAGCCTCTTGACCCACATCCTGCTCTAAAGGACAATGTTAACTTTGTATATCCAGATTCAACATTCTATAAAGACTATGGCTGGATCGAACTCGCTTTTAGGGGACCAGATGTTCTTGCTGATACAGCATCAACATATGCTGTCGATACCTTCCTTTTCCTGGTTTCAAGTTCAAATAGCAAATTTCGCAAGAATATCTATGATGCAGCACCTATACTTTTAGATAAAGATCTTATGGATATTTCTTATCCTACTCAAAGAGATGGTGGAGTTATCTCCTTTATAGCTTATATTAACTGTGGCGTTGACAATATACTTGTTGAAGTTGAAAAACTTCGACAGGTTGTCATCGACGAGTTTACCAAAGTTGCAACTGATCCAAACTACTTTACTAAAGAAGAACTTGAACTTGCTAAACAGAAACTTTCAGATAATAATATCTGGACCATGGAAACTCCTTCAAACTTTATAGACACCATAAGTTTTTGGTGGTCTACCGCTACAACAGACTATTTCTTTGGCTATGAAGATAACTGCAAAAAAGTTAAAATCGAAGATATTCAATCCTGGATAAAAAAATATATTATTGGTAAACCTGCAGTACTTGGTTTGCGACTTCATTCAAATAAGATGAAAGATGATACTTATATGCAGGACAATCTTCAAAAATTAAACTATGAAATAGTTACTGCAGATAATGCATTCTGGTGGATTAAGAAATAAATTAACAAAAGGAGAAAAATGTGAAAAAAAATCATTATATTGCCATAGGTCTTTTTCTTTTGCTTTCGCTCCTTTTTGCATGCCAAACAGTTCAAACTCAACAGGCTGCTACTACTACTCAGCAGACTACTCCGACTGAAACCAAGTTTAACTATATCGATATCCCGCTTGTTTTGAATGCAAAAGAAGATGCTTTTAAAGATCAGATAGGTGATTTTGCAAAATCTCAGATTCCAACTTTTAAAGTATTCACCCTTGATAATGGTATACCAGTCATTGTCAAAATAAATCCTGCAAATAGAATATATAACGTTCAGTTAGTCCTTAGAGGTGGTGCTTCTCTTGTTAAAACTGATGATGCTGGTATTGAAATGCTTATGCTAAATACTATGGAAAGGGGTTCAACGAATTATGATTATGAAACTATTAAAAAGATCCTCGATGAAACATCTTCATCCATCTCATCAGGTGTTACATTCGATTTTTCTACTTATAGCTTGAATACTATAGATAAGTACTTTGATAAAACCCTGCCTATTTGGCTGGATACGCTTACTAATCCTTCATTTACCCAGTCAGATTTTAATAAAGCACTTGACAATATGAAAATGTATGATGAAGAAACCAAATCTGATCCATATTATCTTGGAATTCAAAAGTTAAATCAAGCTTTCTTCAAAAATACACCTTATGCTTCAACTCCTGAAGGAACTTCATACTCTCTTAAAAAAATGTCTCTTGCAAAAGTAAAGAAATACTATGAAGATTATTTTTCTTCAAATCGAATGTTCATAGTTGCTGTTGGAAATTATAATGTTGATACGCTGAAAACTCAGCTTAATTCAACTCTCGGTACTGTCAAAAATAATAATGTTAAGTTTGTTGAACCTTTCTCTTTTTACGGTAAAGTAAAAACTGATCTATTGAAGGTTCCTTTTTCACAATCTCGAGGAGTTTGTTATCTAAGAGGAGATTTTGCTGCTCCTGCCATGTCATCCGAAGAATATTTACCTTTTTCTATCGCCATGAATATGTTATCAGATCTTCTTTTTTCTATAGTTAGGGAAAAATATTCCGCATGCTATACTCCTATGGCTTATGGAAGAACATTTTTGTCTTCTTATGCATCAATTGTTATTTACAAGACAACTAAAACAGCAGAACTGAAAAAATATATTGATGAGGCTGTAACGCCTCTTCTGAAAGGGATGTGTCTGAATCAGGATCCATTATTAAAAGAAACCTTTGTTCCTATAGAAAATGCGCTTGAAGTATACAAGCAGCTATATGTCAATAGTACATATGAAAAACAACAAACAAATGCTGCTATGGCAAATCAGATTATTCTTTCAGTATTCCATTTCCAGGATTATAGATATTATTTGCTTGACATCGATAGAGTTCAAAAAGTCACAGCACAGCAAATAAAAGACGCAATACAAAAATACCTTACTCAACCTATAATGTGGATGATCTCTGGTGAACCAAATCTTGTTAATGCAGTAAATCCTGATGATTATCTTATCCTTGGGATAAAATAATTTATTTGAGATGATGAATTTAAAAACAAAGAGGTCTTAACTGCTTTTTGGTTTTTCGATTTTTAATTATTTTGAAAAAAGGCGGAGTATTTCTCTGCCTTTTTTTAAATTTTTGCTTCTAATTTAAAATAATTTAAATATAATTTTATCGGATTTTTATATGCGTAAAAATAAAATAAAAATAATCTGTTTTGCTATCGGTTCTGAAATCCTGCGTGGACTCACTTTTGATACTAATTCTATCTTTCTTGAAAACAAAATAAATTCACTTGGATTAAGTATTTCGAAGAAGATAATTTTATCTGATAATTACGAAATCATCGCTGAGTCAGTAAAAAATGAAATTTCATCAAATGATATTTTTTTTTCAATCGGTGGTCTTGGACCGACTTTTGATGATATCACAATAGATAGTTTATCTAAAATATTTGATTTGCCTGTTAGCTTTGATACTGATGCCATAAATAAAGTTGAAAACTTCTTTAGTAAATCAGATATCTTAGATGAAGATATTTTAAAAAAAAATCTAAGACAGGCCAGGTTTATTGGGTCAGCGCTGAAAAACATTTCTGGATTTTCGGTTGGTTCTTTTTTTAAAATTAATTTTGAAAATAGGGAAAAATTCTTTTTTTTGCTACCTGGACCTCCCGAAGAATTTAAAAACATGTTGCAGCATCAGGTTTTGCCAATATTGCAAAGTATTGTATCAAAATTTTATGATGAAAACTATAAAATTTTTCATAAAAATCTTTTTGTATATAATATTTCCGAAAGCAAACTCGAAAATCTCTTTATCAAAAAAGGGCTTTCAACTTTTAGTGGAATTTATGCAAAAAAATATCAAAAAATAATAGATCTTAGTTCTAGCGATTACGATGAAATCATAAAAGACCTGCATTTGATAGCTAATATAGATAATATTGCTGGATATTACCTAAAAGATATCAATAAACAATTCGTTTTCAATGAAACTTTTTTAGAAGTCGGCACTGATATTAAAACAAATGAGCATATTATTATTACAGAAGATTTATCCATGCAAAATATTCTATTTGATATTTTTTGCGATACAAGATATACTTTATCATTTGCAGAATCTTTAACCGGTGGACTTTTGTCTGGTTTATTAACTGAAATTTCTGGAAGTTCTAAGATTTTTAAAGGTTCTATAGTTTGCTATTCGAATGAAAGCAAAATAAATGTTCTTAATATTGATAAAAATCTATTGGATTCAAATGGTGCAGTTAGCAAGGAAATTGCGAAAGCCATGGCTTCAAACTGTAAGAAGATTTTTAACTCAGATATTGGCGTGGGACTTACTGGCATAGCTGGACCTACTGGTGCAACTGATGAGAAGCCTCTGGGTTTATGCTATATTAGTTCCTGTTCAAATGATTTTGAAAAAGTCTATCGATTTAATTTTTCAGGTGATAGAATTACGAATCAAAATCTTGCAGCTGTTTTCGGTTATTTTCTGGCTATTTACACTCTAACTAAGAGTCATAAAAATTATACCTTTTAACCTCTTTAAATATTATTTTTTAGAAAGTAATTTAATTAATTTTCTTACAGCTAAAAATTTACTGATTTTTTAGGAGGCTTTATGAGCATTTTTAAATCTTATGATATTAGAGGCATTTATAACGAGGAATGGAATAGGGATACAGCCTACAGGATTGGAAACATTCTTTGCCAGATATTGAATGCAAACAAAATACTTGTTGGAATGGATGGTAGAGTTTCATCCCCTGAGATCTTTAAAGCTTTTTCAGATGGTGCTACAGACTATGGTACAGATACTTACTATGCTGGATTAACTACCACACCAATGATCTATTTTGGTACTTCATATTTCGATTTTCCTGCATCAGTCATGATAACAGCAAGCCATAATCCAAAAAATTATAATGGTTTAAAGGTATCTGCTAAAAATTCGATCCCCATAGGTTACGAAACTGGTCTTAATAGGATTGAAGAAGCTATAAATAAGGGAACAATACCCCCGGTTAAAAAAGAAAATAAGGGAAAAGTAATAGAATTTAACTTTATTGACAAATATACCAGATTTATGGAAAATTACCGCCCTGAAAATCTTAATCTGGCTTATACTGTTGATTTCTCAAACGGCATGGCGAATCTTTTTTCAACATCGCTATTTTATGATGCCAGATTGAAAATCAATGATTTCATAGATGGTAATTTTCCCGGACATGAGCCGAATCCTCTTGAAACTAAAAATCAAACAGCAATTAAAGAAGCAACGAAAAGTTCAAAATCAGATTTAGGTATAATATTTGATGGAGATGCCGATAGAGTTATGTTCATCGATGAAAATGGAAATTTTATACAACCAGATTATATAATGGCTCTGTTAGGACTTTATTTTAAGGGCAGGACTCCTTTTAATGTACTCTATGATATAAGGACATCAAAATCTGTAGATATTTTCTTAAAAGAGCTCGGCGCAAGCTGTTATATGTGGAAAGTCGGCCATGCTTATGCAAAAAGAAAACTACGTGAAATTGATGGTATTTTTGGTGGAGAACTTGCAGGTCATTATTATTATAAAGACTTTTACTACTGCGATTCTGGAGTCCTCACTTCTTTAATTGTACTTAATATGGTAGACAAATTAAAATCCAGCGGCAAGAGTCTTTCTTCCTGGTTAACTTCAATAGTTAAATATGCAAATTCAGGAGAGATCAATTTCACGATTAGCGATAAGCAAAAAGCGATTCAAGAGGTTGTTGAACATTTTACAAAAAAGGAAAAAGTGGTCAATATCTATGACTTCGATGGATACCGCATAGAATTTGATGATTGGTGGTTCAATATAAGACCTTCAAATACTGAACCATATTTAAGACTCATAGTTGAAGCAAGAGATAAAATCTTGCTTTCGCAAAAATTAAATGAGTTTTCGAGTATTTTAAATCCTTTTCTTAAAAATTAGTTATTTTAGAATTTTTAATTTCTAAAATGTACTGAATTACTTTGATTTGCTATTAACTAAGTATAACTGAAAGAATTTTCAAAAATTAGTTGAATATAAATAATAATAATGTATTAAATTAACTAATAAAATCAGGGGTTTTCTATGGACTTCGAAAAAAACGATGTTATTAAGGCTAGAATTGAAAAGATCAATGAGTTAAAAAAAATAGAGGGAATAGTCTATAAAAATAAGTTTGATAAAACCGGGAATATCAATGATATCCTTGCTAAAGAAGAAGGAGAACCAGTTTCAGCAGCTGGTCGAATTGTTGCTATTCGTGAATTTGGCAAACTTATTTTCTTTCATATTCAGGATTTTTCTGGAAAGATTCAAGTTGGTATTGATGCTAAAACAATTGGCGAGGAAAGGTTATCTTTCTTTAAAAAATATGTTGATATTGCTGATTTTATCGGTGTAACTGGAAAAATAATCTATACAAAAACACACGAAAAAACTATTTTAGCCGAAAGTTTTACTTTATTAACAAAAGCAATCAGACCTTTACCGGAAAAATGGCATGGAATAAGCGACCAGGAGATCAAGTATCGCCAGAGATATCTTGACCTTATTATGAATCCTTACTCAATGAAAAGATTTTTAAATAGAAGTAAACTTATTTCGGTTATACGAAAATTTCTGGAAGATAACCAATTTATCGAGGTTGAAACACCTATTTTGCAATCTCAAAAATCTGGAGCACTTGCAAAGCCTTTTATTACTCATCATAACGCTCTAGATATAGACCTGCATCTTAGAATTTCTCCTGAAACATACCTTAAAAGGTGTATAGCTGGCGGATTTGATAGAGTCTATGAATTTGCTAGATCCTTTAGAAATGAAGGGATGGATCCTTCACATATTCAGGAGTTTACCCTCCTCGAATTTTATGCCGCATATTGGGACTATAGAAGACTCATGCAATTCACTGAAGATCTTATAAAGTCGGTAATTCAGCAGATGACTGATAGTTTACAGATTGTTTATCAGGGACAAAAGATAGATTTTAGTGGGAAGTGGCCTATCTATACTTTTAGAGAATTGCTCATTAACAATGCCAATATCGATATTGATCAGTATTCTACTGCTGATGAACTTAGAAAAATCATAAAAAGCAAAGGAATAATCATAGAAGATATCGATAAACTGGGAAGAGGAAACCTCATTGATCAACTATATAAAAAAGTCGCAAGACCAAAGATGATAAATCCTCAATTCTTAATTAATCATCCTATCGATCTTTCCCCTCTGGCAAGAAAAAGTGACACAAATCCCCTGGAAACAGATAGATTTCAGCTTGTTGTGAATACATGGGAAATTATTAATGCATACTCTGAGCTTGTAGATCCTATTGACCAGAGGCAGAGATTTGAGCAACAAGCTCTGGCACATGCTGCAGGGGATGAAGATGCCCTTGAAATGGATGAAGATTTTTGTTTGTGTGTTGATCATGGTTTACCTCCAATAGCCGGATGGGGTATGGGGATTGATCGCTTTATGGCTTTAATATCTGATTGTGAGAATCTTAAAGATGTTGTATTATTCCCTCTTATGAGACCACTCGATTACAAATCGTTTTCCGGGAAGGATACAGATTTCAGTTCTTTAGATAACGCTGGGAGTGAACCTGGTTCAGATAAACAAAATTACAAACCCGCTGGAGACTTCAGCAAAACAAATTTGAAAACTGTTCAGACCGATCAAGCTTCCTTGGATTTAGCTTTTAAAAAAGAATTCCCCCCTTTGAAACCATTCCCATTCAATCGAGAAGAAGCTTTAAATTTACTTCATGAACATGTCAAATCTGATTCTCTTTTAAAGCATTCTCTGGCTTCAGCAGCAGTCATGGAAGGCCTTGCCTTATATTTCAATCAGGATAAAGATATCTGGTATATAACAGGATTATTACATGATCTTGATTTTGAAAATGTCCCATTTGAAAGGCATGGTCTTGAAACTGAAGAAATACTAAAATCCTATAACATTGATAAAAATATACTTCATGCAATAAAGGCACACAATGAAGAGTATACCGGAGTTTTACGCACCAATTCCTTCGATATAGCACTCACAGCTGCTGAGTCGATAACTGGGCTCATCTCAGCAACTGCTTTGATAATGCCTGAAAAGAAAGTTGAGTCCGTTAAAGCCGAATCAGTTATTAAGCGAATGAAGAAAAAAGATTTTGCAAGAAATGTAAATAGAAATTCAATCAATCTAATTGAAAAAATAGATCTTCCTCTTGAAAAATTTGCAGAAATAGCCATCGATTCGATGAAAAAGTATTCATCATTGCTTGGTATCTGAACTTTCAATATAGATTTAAATATATGATTGTGATCGCAAAGATCATGAAAGTCAATTATTCGGGTGAGAATAATATAACAACTATGAAAAACAGCAGTCTAAAAGAGACAGAAGATTGCATTCTTTTAATCCATGAAAATTATAAAATAATTTTTACAAAAAAAGATGCAGGTAATTTTTCTTTTCAACAGCCTTTTATTGATGAAAATCTGACCACTAATTCCCGCAAAAAATTTTTTGAAAAATTTGAAATCCCATCGAAAAATGTATATAATCCAATACTTGAACATGGTTCAAAATATTTTTTGGCAGATAAGCCTTTAAATATTGATGCCTGCTATAAGAATTCACAGATAGGCATAGGTGATGCCGTACTGGTTTTAAAGCCTGATTTATACGGAATGATCACTTTTGCAGACTGCATCCCCCTTGCTTTACTTAATAGAAAAGCAAATATTTGTGCTGCTATTCATCTTGGGTGGAAAGGAGTTATCGATCTTGCTATTTTAAAAATGATTTCAGCGTGGAATAAGATATATGATGTTTCAAATGTTGATTGGGAAGCTATTATCGGACCATCTATATTTGCAAACAACTTTGAAGTTCAATCAGATTTTATTGAAAATTTGAATAAATCCAATAGATCGATGACTAAATTTCTAATAAATATTGAAAATAAGTACTATTTCAATAATAGAGTTGCTCTTTCTACAACTCTTCAAGATATAGGTATATATTCTTGTTTTCAGCTTGATATAGATACTTTTTCTGATTCTAGATTTTCTTCATACAGAAAAGAAAAACCTTATAACATGACTCAAGCACTCCTGGTAACAATGATTAAATAATATTTTTCGGTTCAATGCATTACCTTATTATCATTATAATGATTAATCATTTAGCATGATATATACATCATCGTTTATTCAGTATTTGTTTATTTATTGTAAATGGAATTTTGGAAAAAATTCTTGATTGAAGAAGTTAGACTATCTACCTCTTCTTTTGCAGTAACAAAAGAAGTTGATAATCTTATCCCAATATTTTTATAAGAAGTTATGGCAAATCCGTTTTGTTTTAGATGCTTATATAACTCATCTACCATATCTGTCTTTATGAGCAGGATATTTGATTTCAAGTTCATGTATCTTGAGTCATAAGAGAATAAATGAAAGTTGTTTTCTCCAGAATTATTTTTTTTATATAGAGAAGTCTCAATTTGAGATATGTTTTCGAGAAGATACGACATTGAATCCTCAAGTAATTTGTTCAATTTATCTATTCCAATGCCTTTGACAAATTTAAAAGATCCTTCAAAGCTTGAAACAGAGATAGGATTTCTATTTGATACTTCATAAGTATTGATAATATTTGAGTTTTCATCTAAATTGAATAAATCTTTTTTATTTCTCCAGCTCTGTATAACTGGTAAAGTGTCAAAAGGAATATATGCCAATGAACTTCCAGGATAACCAAATAGCCATTTGTGTAAAACTGTAAAAAATACCGTATTCTTATACTTACTAACATTTAGCTTTCCCCAGAATGGGAACTGGGAAAAATCTACCATTAACAGAATATTTTCTTTATTACAGAATTCATAGATTAAATCAAGATCATGAATTTGCCCATTAAAAAAATCTACAAGGCTCAATAAAAAAACATCTTTACCTTTTACATTAAGTTCAAGCCATTCCTGGTCGATACCATTTTCAGGATAATCAACCAGATTGAACACACATAAACTCAATTTGCTCATATTTTGAATAGGTAAAATAAGGGATGGAAAGTTATTTTTGTAGGTGACAAATTCTGGTTTTTTATTGTTTTTCAGCATAAAATCTTTTATTATATGTAATGCTGCATATGTGACTGCCTGAGAAACAGGACCTGAAAAGAACCATTTTTCAGCTGTCCCTCCAAAAACAGAGGAAACATGACTTCTTGCACTTTCAAAATATTGATCTACTTTTTTCGTAGTATTTGAGCCATGATTATACAATGATAAAAATTTGTGAGTCTCCCGTGAAACATCCTTAGGAACCTTGCAAAGATTAGCGTAATTGAAATAATATTTCAATTTTTCATCATAATTATTTGATCTAAAATGTCTCATAAATATCTTTAAATTCTTTCTCGTTTCCATCATTACCTTTTGAAAATTTATTTGCCGATAACATAGCTCTTAAGTAAATATTCGATCTTATAGGAATAAAAATTCGTATATAAATAAAGAAATCAAGAATTTTTATTTGTTCAGATAAGCGTTGTCAGATTCAAACCATACTGTATTGAATAAATAAAACAAAATAAAAATCAAACCGCAATAAAATATTCTTTTTAGAATGGACAAAATTAAAAGTGTAGACAGCTTGCTATTCTTCACTGTATAGTTCAAATGAATAGCTAGGTGTTACTACACCGGTCCCTTCAACTATAACAAGGAAAGAACCGAACTGTGTTAAAGATACTTGCCCTTTATTAATACCATTAATAACTACATCATAGTCACCGGCTTCAAAAGTAAGCGGGGATGAAGTCACTCCATTAGCCAAATTAGAGAATTCAGTTTCTCCAATTTTCACTGTAGGAGCGGCAGTTCCGTCAGATGTTATGTATAGAACGCTAACCTCTGGTTTGATCAACTCTTCGCAGGAAAAAAGCAGTACAGAAATAATAATTAAAAGAAGAAATACCTTTAAGTACTTTTTCATTTCTACCTCCTAACTCTTACCCTTTTAATAGCACAAATTCGGCTTTTTTCTTTCAAATTCATGCTTTTTAACAAAAACTTTTTCGATATGTAATAAATCAGTACCAAAAGATGAATTACAATAATTAAATAAGGCTTTTCACTTGTTTACACAGTCTAGCCGTGGATAGAAAAGAAACAATTACTTATTTTAAAAATGTTTGCAGATTTACCTACACTTATTCTCGAAGAGCGTTAACTCATAGATGAAAAAATCTTAAGATCTCGTATACAACAAATGCAGGCCATACAAGAGCCTTCAAAACGCCAAGAACACCTACCCAAAAAGTTGCAGCATTGGAAATAAAGTAGATAGCGGCACCAATAACACCAAGACCATACACTGCACCACCTGTAGTAGCATGATAGTAAGATTTTTCATTCATATTATCACCTCTTTTTTTTCTCTCTATTATAAATTTTTATTGATGCATAATATATTAATAATCAACTAAATCGTATTAGGCAAAATTGCGACTTCACAGTTTAGATTGTATTTGCCATTCAGGTATTCTGATAAAGCTAATATACCAGCAATCTCTGTAAAATAATGTCCTAAAGCTAAAAAACCGGTTGAAGATTCTTCACAAATTGCTGGCGTTTGCTCGCTTATCATACCAGAGATAAAAAGTTGACTTCCAGATTTTATCGCACCTTCAAGACAATTATCGGAACTCCCGCTTATTATAGTAACCAATTTTGGGACTCTATTATTATCCCCAATCATTTTGAAATTAGCACTATTAGAGAACCTGGTTTTATTAAAAATATATTTGTCGATGATTTCTGCCATCATTGAAACAGAATATTTATTTTTATTTTTTCCAATAAACCCGAATTCGAATTTTTCTATATCATCCAGTCCTATAAGTTTTGATAAAATCGCATTATGACCCAGAGTTGGGTGAGCATCCATTGGTAGATGAATCCCGATAAGATTAATATTATTTAGCAATAGAGAAGCAATTCTTTTTTTTTGCACTCCAATTAACGAAAAATAATTTTTCCCAAAAATTCCATGATGAACAATTATAGTATCTGCTTTTATTTCTTTTGCCTTTTCTATGACCTTCTGGTTAAAACTGACAGCTAAAAGCACTTTTTCAACTTCAAGGGAACCTTCCACCTGTAAGCCATTTTTACAATAATCCTCAAAGGTCGCAAAATTATATAGCTCAGATAGAATCTTTTCAAGTGAGTATATATTCATTTATTTTTCCATTGTTTTAAGTTTCTTAATCAATTTAGGAGTATGCATTATCTATTTTATGTTTTATTGTTTATGAAAATTTTAAATTATTCTTTTTCATTTTAGCTTTGCCTTCTCACAGTATTATATTACAGATCGCCTAAATTTCCATATTTATTTTAATAATAAGCTAAGTACAAAACACTTAGATTTATCGCAAAATAAACTGTTCTACATATAATAAAGTACTTCATAGCAATAATCATAGCTTATAAAAATTTCTAAAGTCCTGATCACTCCTGCCTATCTGAATAGAAAAGATAAATCTTCAATTTTAGTATAAATAATTTAAAATAAGGTTGAACAACTCAAAAATTATATAAATCTTATTTCTGAAGTTGTTGCCAGAACAAGATTAATGCGAAATCAAAGTGATAATAACAATCTTGACATATTTGTTTTAGCTAATATATTTTATACAGGCACCCGTAATTCAGTGGTAGAATGCCAGCTTCCCAAGCTGGATATGTGGGTTCAATTCCCATCGGGTGCTTTTATATTTTTATTATTGGAGAAGGCTAAGTTGACCGGGTTTAAAGTAAACTAATTGCTGGTTATTTTTATATTTCCATCTGCTTCCCAAGATATTTGATCAAAAATATTTTAATGGATTCCATTTCAAAATCAGAGATAAAATTTCTTGATAGATAGGCTTTAACGTCAAAGAAATTTATTGCATTCGGATCTTTTTTTATTCGTGAACAAAAATTGTAGATAACAAAGGTCATAAGTTGAGACATATAGGGTGTATAGCCTAAGCGTTGAAGATAAAGATTGAAATAGACCAATTCTTTGATACTCATTTTAAAGCTCCTTTATTAAAATAATAGTCATTAAGTTTTGAAAAATTACAAAAATAGAATTTTTTTTTAGCAATAGTAGAATAGAAATTTCTGTTTAATATATTTCCTATACTCCAAGATTATTTAAATTAAATTTTTGAAAGCATACTTTCTTTAAAATAATTTTTTTACCTTATGTTAGAGAATAATTTGCTTATCAGAAGATTTGTCTTTAGTTTAAAAATAATTGTATAATAAACAAAGGATAAGAATGAATTTTCGACTGATTATAGACGATGCTTTTGATTCCTTTAAAAACATGGCGATTGATGAAGCTATTGCCCGCGCTGTTTCTGAAAACTTAAGTTTACCAACGCTTAGATTTTACCGCTGGAAGCCTTCTACACTTTCACTCGGTTATTTCCAAAAATATGAGAAAGAGGTAAATCCTGACGGTTTGATAAAATGGGATCTTGGAATAGTTCGCAGAATAACCGGCGGTAAAGCAGTGCTTCACGATGATGAAGTAACTTATTCATTTTGTATCCCGGCATCAAGCCCTTTTTTTAAAGAGGATGTTATAAGCTCATACAAAATCGTTGCTCAAGCACTAGCTGCTGGTTTGAAGAATATGCGTATCGATGCACAGATGAATAAATTAAATGGGAACGGAGATTTAAAACCTTCAAGTGTTTGTTTTGAAACACCATCAATATATGAAATAACTGTTAATGGGAAAAAAATCATTGGTTCAGCTCAAAAGAGATTTCAAAATGGATTTTTACAACACGGATCTATCCCTTTGACATTCAATGTCGATAAACTATTTGATTGTTTCAAATTTCCATCCGATGAAGTTAAATTGAAGATGAAAAGTCTTTTCAAGTCAAAAGCAACCGCAATTTTCGACGAAATAGACCAAAAACTAACTATTGATCAGATAATTAGTTTTTTTGTATCAGGTTTTGAAAAAACTCTAAATATTGAATTTATTAAATCCAGTCTGTCAGAATATGAAAATGATCTGGTTGAAAAGGAGTTGTATAAAAAGTATTCATCAACAGATTGGTTAAAAAAGTTTTAATGTTAATTTAATGTTGCTCGTTTAGAATCTTTTTTTATACAAACTGATAATTACACTGATAAAAATATTCTAGCTCAAGAGTTTTTCAAGTTGATCTCTCGTAAAGTATTCAATAACTATTTTGCCTTTTTCAAGGGATCCATTTATCTTAACTTTTGTATCAAATTTGTATGATAATTTCTCTTCAATTTCTTTTATAAATGGATCAGTCTGAGATTCTTTGCTCTTTACCTCTTTTTTAGGGGTATTTTCACCCTTTGAATATTTTTTCACCAATTCTTCTGTCTCTCGAACTGATAGTCCTTCATTAATAACTTTATCGGCTATTTCCTGTACTATTGCTTCATCATCGATTTGTAAAAGAGGCATTGCATGGCCTCTTGTTATTTTTCCTTCTAATAATTTTGTTTTAATTGACATTGGAAGTCTTAATAATCTTGTGACATTCGTAACATAGACTCGACTTTTACCAAGTCTTTTTGCAATATCTTCATGAGTATATGAGCCTTTTTCAATAATTTGAGATATTGCGATGGCTTCTTCTATAGGGTTGAGATCTTTTCTCTGAATATTTTCAATCAATGCGATTTCAAGCATTTCTTCGTCTGAAAATGATTTTATAATTGCAGGTATCTTTGTCAGCTGAGCTTTTTTTGCAGCTAGAAATCTTCTTTCACCTGCTATTATCATATAATTACCATTATGGGGAGTTAAAAGAATTGGTTGCAATATCCCTTTTTCTTTAATTGATTCAGCAAGTTCATTTAGTTCATCAGTATCGATTGTTTTTCGAGGTTGATCGGGATTTGGAATTATTTGATCTATCTGAATGTATCGTATATTATCATGTGAAAAATTTTCATCATATTCATTTACCGATACTTCACTGGAGAATAAGGCATCAAGGCCTTTACCCAAAGCTTTCTTTGTCATTATTATGCTCCTAAAGTTGTCTGTTGAAGGATTTCTTTAGCTAAATTCCAATATGCGATAGCTCCAGCTGATTTTGGTTCATACTGAAGCACAGATACTCCATGAGATGATGATTCTGGAATCGAGATATTTCGCGGGATCATTGTCTTGTATAATTTTGATTCAAAATATTTTTTTACTTCTTCATGGACTTCTTTCGATAAATTAGTCCTGGTATCATACATGGTTAAAACGACACCATTAAGTAACAACTGATTGTTTGAAGTATTCTGAACCATTTTGATCGTTTTTAAAAGCTGACTTAACCCTTCCAGAGCAAAAAACTCACATTGGACAGGTATTAAAACTTCGTCGGAAGCAGCTAAGGCATTTATAGTCAATAAACCTAATGAGGGAGGAGTATCGATAAAAATAAAATCATAATCGTTTTTTAAGGGATAAATTATGTTCTTTAACTTGTACTCTCTTTTAGGTTCATTAATAAGTTCAACGAGGGCACCACTCAAATGAATATTTGCTGGAGTTAGATATATACCATTTTGATTGATAATTACATCCTTTATAGGTATCTGCTCCATCAGTGCATTATATATGGTGGGATGTGAATCACTAATTTCGAAACCAAGACCGGAGGTAGCATTGCCCTGTGGGTCCAGATCCACAACAAGAATATCTTTTTTCATTGCCGTTAAAGCTGCTGCAAGGTTAATTATAGTGGTCGTTTTGCCGACACCACCTTTTTGATTACTGACAGTAATTATTTTCCCCATATCAACTCCACAATATTTCTTTCAAAGTCAAAACCTATCACTTCGTGATATTTTACCCCTTTTAAGTTATCACACAATTTTATATTTTTTACAACTAAAATTTCATTATCTATTTCACTTTTTTTACCTTTCATGGCAAATATTTTAGCATTACTGGAAAAAATAGATCTGGAGATCTTTAAAAAATATTCAATCGATGCGAAAGCACGAAAGACAATAATATCAAATTTCTCTTTTACTTCTTTAACATTTGAACAGATTACTCTTGCTTTTTCAAATGAATAATGATCAATTATCGATAATAAAAAATCTGATTTCTTATGATTCGATTCTATCATGGTAATATTTAAATTTTTATTAACTATCAATAATGGAATCGATGGGAAACCTGCACCAGATCCAACATCAGCTATTTTTAATTTTGATAATTCATCAGCAAAATCAGACATATTTTGAATAATTTCATAATAAAATTCTTCCTCGTTATTTTCCGCCAAGGAGCTTTTTTTTTGAATATTTCCAGAATTGTATGATTCACTTATCAATAAAGGGTAAATGGACAATGAATCCAAAAAGTGTTTTTCATAAAAATCATCACTTTTGATCGAAGTCAAATTATATTTTACATTATTCTCTAATATTGCATTTTTATAATATTCAAAATCGTCAATGAATGGGTTCATTAATTGAATTAAATGTTTTCTTTGTATTTTCATTTTAACCTTAAAATGTTTCACGTGTAACATTCTTTATCAATTTAATCAGAATTGCGAAAAATCAGATTTTTCATATAGATACACAAAATCTTATCTGGATATTATATAATTTATTAATTTATTCTACTTATTTTTCTTAGTGAAATCTCTATAGAAATGAGGTCGGTTGGTTTAATGCCGGGAATATTAAGCAATTCATAAAATGTTTTTGGTTTATATTTCAATATTCTTTGTTTTGTTTCGATCGACAATGTTTTTATTGCTGTAAAATCAAAATCTTCCGGAATATTAAAATTTTTTCTATTTTTTATTCTTTCTACTATCTGCTTTTCATGCTCAATGTATCCTTCATATTTTATTTCAAGGAAAATTGATTCAGCAAAATCTGAAAATAAATTTTCATGAATATACAATTTTTCAAAATCTTCAAAATTTAGAACATTTTGTTTAATTATTTTATCAATTGTAGTTTTTTTTTCATTAAATAAAACTGTGCTATCTTTTGACAAAAGTATTTTTCTTTTAAGAGAGATCTGTTCTTCGATAATTCTCTTTGTGTCTTTATCTAATAATGGATAATTTTTATTAAATTTTGACAATCTTTCATAAGCATTGTCATTTCTAAGTTCAAGTCTAGCTTCAGCTCTTGCAGTAAACAATCTGTAAGGTTCATCAACGCTTTTAGTTATAATATCATCTATCATCACACCTATGTAGGATTCTTCCCTTTTAATAGTAACTTGTTCAATATTCATAACAGAAAGAGCAGAATTTAAGCCTGCAACAAAACCCTGACCTGCAGCTTCTTCATAACCAGAAGTTCCATTAATCTGTCCGGCAAAAAAAAGATTGTGAATATTCTTTAATTCAAGAGTATGTTTTAATTGTACCGGGTCAATAATATCGTACTCCACTGCATATGCAGGTTTAATTATTTCTATATTTTCAAATCCTTCAATTGTTTGTAATAAATCTTTTTGATATTTTTCAGCCAGCGAAGTTGAAATACCATTCAAGTACATGGTTTCAGCATCTATGCCCTCGGGTTCTATAAAAATCTGGTGCTTTTCCTTATCAGCAAATTTAAAAACCTTATCTTCAAATGAAGGACAATATCTTGGGCCTATCCCTGAGATCATACCTGAGTATAAAGCAATATCATTTTTATGTTCTATAATTATCTTTTTTGTCTTTTCATTTGTATGAACAAGATAACATGGAAGTTGTGGTAAATTTTTTTCATTATTTATATACGATTTTATTGAAAAAAATAAAGGTTTTTCACTACCGTATTGTTTTTCAAGCTTTTCAAAGTTAATGCTTGATTTCTTTACTCTTGCTGGAGTTCCTGTTTTAAACCTTTTTAATCTTATGCCCATGTCTTTCAGGGATCCAGAAAGATCTTTTGATGCAAACTCACCCAATCTACCATTATCAGAACTATATTTACCTATGAAAATTTTCCCATTTAAAAATGTACCGCTTGTAATTATCAAAGATTTACAAATGTATTGCATTCCTCTTTTTGTTTCGATACCTTTAATTTCATTTTTATCTAACAAAATATTTGTGATTTCATCCTGAATTATTGTTATATTTGGAATTCTTGAAATAAACTCTGTGGCTAACTTTGAATAGTAATATTTATCAATCTGGTGTCTAATAGCCTGCATTGCAGGACCTTTTTTAGTATTCAATTTTTTAAACTGAATAGCAGCTTTATCGGAAATTTGAGGCATAAGTCCACCAAGAGCATCAAGATCCTTCACAACAATCCCTTTTGATATTCCTCCTATTGAAGGATTGCAGGATATTTGAGCAATAGTATCATAGTTCATTGTTATTAATGCAATTCTCAAATCAAATTTAGAAGCTACATAAGAAGCTTCAAGTCCAGCGTGTCCAGCTCCGCAGACTATAATATCAAACATCTAATTACCTCTTAACTTTGATAACTGCATATATATTAACTTATTTTTATCAAAATTAAATAATTTTCTATCAATAAAAAATTTAGCAAATTTCTTATTGACTATATTATTTTATATAGTATAAAAATATGAGTGTTTTTTTATTTATAAATTAGAAACCTATTTTCCCTTAATTTAACTCTACAAAGTGTAATTATTATTTTTGATATTTCTTTTTTTATAATCTTATTTTAAAAAAAATGCTCAAAATTTAAAGGAGTTTTTAAATTGCTTGATCTTGGTTTATTTGATTCAATTCAAGAAAAAATCATTATCGAAACTGGAGAAAACTATTTTACTAAGAATTTAATTAAAGAATTTGATATTTCTCAGATTTCAGATTCTTCTCTTTTACTAAAGGGAACCATAACTATTGATGAAAAATCTTTTTATCCTGAAGTAGTTATAAGACTTACCGATAATTCAGTATCGACATCCTATTGTACCTGTGAAGATTACAACGATTTTTGTTCGCATAGAGCTGCATTAGTATTTAAATTTTTGAATGATCAAAAATTATTTTTAAATGACGATAATTCCTTAAATGACAATAATTTTAAAGATTATAAACGACAAATAGCTAAAAGCCGTTTTTTTAAATCCACACATAGAATAAGTGAAAGATATTCCGTCAAATTATTTTTAATACTGGATGAATTCTTCAATAATGAACTCAGATTCAGACTTAATTTTTATAAAGGTGATGATCCCATAAATTTTTATACAGATATTTCATACAATGAAAAATGGGATGAACAAAGAAACTTTAACTACACTCTCTTTCCAATGAAAGATAGATTAATAATAAAAACTCTTCAAGATTGGTTTGAACATATACCTGAAGAGGATTTCTTGATTCCTAAAGACAAGGTTGATCAATTTATAAAGTTAGTTTCAGATTTTCCTGAGCTATATGTATCTTCAAACAATACAAAGTTTGAAGTTTCTAAAGATTATTTAAAACCTAAACTCGTTGTTAGATATACTGAAGAAAATGGATTGGTTAATGTTAAGTTTGATAAACCACTTCAAATTATTGATGGCAACTTCCATCAATGGATTTTAAAAGAAAATATTCTATTTCCTTTAAGGATAAAACTTCCTGAAATAGTATGGAACTTTTTGTATAATGATTACATAAAACTTGAACAGTCTGAAATAGCAGATTTTTATTATGATATTATTCCAAGAATTTCAAATTCATTTGATATTGATTTTAGTGGAACTGTAAATCTTGAAAATGCTAGCAAGTACAATTATTCGTTTTTTTGTGATTATGACGGAAATATTACCATAAAACCTGATATTGCCATCTATTGTGATGAGGAGACTCCTTCAATTATCGATTTTAAATTTGGTTCCTCTGAAAATATTTACATGACACTTTACAAAAATAACAAATATTACATCTGCAAACGAAATTTGTTGCAGGAAAAGAAGATCTTTATTATATTAAAGCAATATAATTTTACCTATGAAGATAATAAATTCGTCCAGAAAGATAAAATACGATTCAAGAGCTTTCTTGAAGAAGGGTTAAATAAACTAAGAAGCGAAGGTGAAATATTTTTCTCTGATGAATTTAAAAAAATAATGATTGAAAAGAACTATATTACTGTTGAACTCAATATAGAATTTGAGGAAAATGAACCACAAGATTTAAAGATCCATGAATACTACTATTTAACAAATGGCTATAAAATAGATTCAGATTCGATTGAAAAGATACAATCCAATAAGCGTTTCATTGAAATTGAAGGAACTACAACAGCCATAGAAAATTACAATGAAATAAGGCAATTAAAAAATATACTGGCATCTGTTGCCCTGAATGTAAAAAAGTTACCAAACCAATTTATCACCAAAATTGATATCTCACATTTTCTTTACGTATATGATGAGATAAACAAAATACTTCAAACTTCACCAGATACAAAAGTATCTTTTACATTACCGCAAAAATTAGAAAAAATGATAACTGTACGTGATGCTTTTGTTAAAAATCAAGATATTTCAATATTCAAAAAGAAAGTTTCAATTCCTAATGAAGTTAAAGATGTTTTAAGACCATATCAAAAATTTGGCTTTTTCTGGTTTCACTTTCTTAAAGAATTCAACTTTGGTGGTATACTGGCCGATGATATGGGGCTTGGGAAAACAGTACAGGTTCTCACCTTTATTAAAAGTCTTGATTCCGCTAAACCGTCACTTATTGTTTGCCCTACTTCTCTTTTATTTAACTGGCAAAATGAAATTAATAAATTTTTTCCAAATACAAAAGTTCTTGTTATTAAGGGCAATATAAACGATAGAAAAACTTTTATCTCTCATATCAATAGATATGAAATTATTGTAACATCTTATTCACTTTTACGAAATGATGTTGAAATGTACCAGATTTATGACTTTGAAGTTATTGTTCTTGACGAAGCAAATCATATTAAAAATCCTAATACAAATGTATCAAATGCTGTAAAACAACTTTCAGGAAATCACAAATTTGTTTTAACCGGGACACCTGTTGAGAATAATCTAGTTGAACTCTGGTCAATTTTTTCCTTTGTTTCACCAATGTTACTTGGTAAATTTAAACCATTCAAAGATTACTATGTTGATAATTTTTCTGAATCAAGATTGGAAGAGCTAAAATCCAGGATCTCTCCTTTTGTTTTACGAAGGAATAAGATAGATGTTTTAAAAGAATTACCGCCTAAAATTATACAGACTTTTGAAGCTGAACTTTCCCCCACTCAAAAGAATTTATACCAGGATATACTTATTGAGGTCAGCGAGAGTGTCATGAGTAGAATTAGAAAAGAAGGGCTGCAGAAATCTAAAATTCATGTACTCGCAGCGCTTCTTAAACTACGCCAGATTGCAAATCACCCTGGTCTTATTGATAAATCATATCTTGAAGGTGAAGAGATGTCAGGCAAAACAGAGCTGTTAAAAGAAATTCTAATAGAATCAGTTGATGCGGGGCACAAGATTCTTATTTTTTCTCAATTTACTCAAATGCTGTCAATTCTGAGAAGAGAGATAGAATCGCTTTCATTTGATTACTCATACCTTGATGGTTCTACTCATGAGATAAAAAGAAAGGATGAAGTTCAAAAGTTTAGAGAGACAGATATTCCGATTTTTTTAATCAGTCTTCGCGCTGGAAGCTATGGTTTAAATCTGCCTGAAGCTGATATAGTTATAATATTCGATCCATGGTGGAATCCTATGGTTGAAATGCAAGCAATAGATAGAGCTCATAGAATTGGGCAGCATAAGACTGTCAATGTATACAAGCTAATATCTAAAGACACTATTGAAGAAAAGATAATTCAACTTCAAGAAAAGAAAAGAAAGCTATTTGACTCTGTTATGAATGTAAATAATATCTTTA
>JAAYUW010000152.1 GCA_012517545.1 Exilispira sp. | reverse complement strand
TCCACCCTGAGCACAGTTTATAATCAATACATTGTCCTTCATAAGCGAAAATTCTCTTTCTGTAATCAAAGTTTTGTCTCTTTTAGCATCAAATGATGCATGAAGTGTTATAAAATCCGATACTTTTAAAAGATTATCAAGCTCTACAATAGGCACACCAGGCATTGGTGATTCACTTAAAAATTTATCACATGCAACAATTTTCATACCAAAAGCAATAGCTCTTTTTGCAACTTCTCTGCCTATTCTTCCAAAGCCGACGACACCCATAGTCTTACCATAGAGCTCATTTCCATAATAAAGATCCTTATCCCATTTACCGTTTTTCATGGATAAATTAGCATCGTATATTTTTCGGGCAGCTGACAATAAAAGTCCAAAAACAAACTCAGCAACTGAAATCATAGGTGCTTCAGGTGTATGCATAACATGTATACCCTTATTATGGGCATAGTCTATGTCTATATTATCTATTGACACTCCACCATTTATTATCATTCGAAGTTTTAAGGCTTTATCGATAATTTCTCTGTTAATATTAGTTCTATTTTTAGTAATTATGACTTCAGCATCCTCAAGATATTTATCACAAATTTCGGGTTTTAAAGAACAGTCAAATACTTTATGCCCCATATTCTCAATTCTATTGATAATCACCTCAGGAAAATTATCGACAAACAAAATATTCATCCCGAAACTCCTCTAAACTTAATATAAGATACAATTCAAATAGTTTCAATAGCAGGAATTGCTTAAATTTAAAATTAGCATGGGTACAGATAAAAATAGATTTTCAACTTTTATATTATAGCTTAATCAAATATTATGGCTAAACAGAGTTGACTTCAAAGAACACGCATCCTAAGGTTCTTCCATAAATGGATACTCAAAACTTTTTGGTGGCACAAAATTTTCTTTAATAGCTCTTGTACTTATCCATCTAAGTAAATTAATAAAGGAGCCAGCTTTATCATTTGTCCCGGAAGCTCTTGCTCCGCCAAAGGGCTGCTGACCAACCACAGCACCGGTAGGTTTATCATTGATGTAAAAGTTACCAGCACTATTTCTCAGTATCTTTTCCATATGAACTATTGCATTTCTATCTTTTGCAAATATTGCTCCAGTAAGCCCATAACCAGAAGTTTTATCACATATAGAAAGCATATTTTCAAATTCTCTATCATCATATTCGTAGATAGTTAAAACTGGGCCAAAGATCTCCTGCTGCATGAGTTTAGAATCGTGTTTATTTGTAAGAATAACAGTTGGATCAATGAAATACCCTTTTGAATTATCAAAGTTGCCGCCAATTAAAATTTTATAAACATCTTTTTGTTCTTTAGCCTCTTTTATATAACCAGTTATTGTGTTATATGCATTCATATCGATGACAGCTCCCATGAAATTTGTAAAATCATATGGATCGCCAACCTTAATCTTTTCAACTTGAGATTTCATAATTTCAATTATTTTACCAGATAAAGATTTTGGGAAGTACGCACGTGATGCTGCAGAACACTTCTGCCCTTGATACTCAAATGCACCTCTAACTGCAGCAGTAGCTACTTCATAAGGATCAGCAGAAGGATGAACAAAGATATAATCTTTACCACCCGTTTCACCAACTATTCGCGGATAATTTTTATAATTTGAAATATTATTTCCTATGGTCTTCCACATCCCCTGAAAAGTCTCTGTAGATCCAGTAAAATGTATGCCTGCAAAAAAAGGAGAACTCAAAACAATATCACCAATTTCAGAACCATTGGCAGGGATAAAGTTTATGACTCCTTCAGGCAAACCAGCTTCAATAAGAATTTTCATGAGAATATACGCCGGATAAACAGCTGAAGATGCCGGTTTCCAGAGAACAGTATTCCCCACAAGTGCTGGTGTGGTAGGTAGATTACCAGCTATAGAAAGGAAGTTAAACGGAGTAACAGCAAATACAAAACCTTCTAAAGGTCTATACTCAACTCTATTCCAGGTATTTTTTGGTGATATGGGTTGATCTGAAAATATAGTGGATAGATAGTATGAATTAAATCTAAAAAAATCAGCAAGTTCACATGCAGAGTCTATCTCAGCTTGATATACAGTTTTTGAAAGGTTTAACATAGCTGCAGCATTTATTGTCGCCCTATATGGTCCAGTCAGGAGATCTGCTGCTTTCATAAAAATAGAGCATCTATGTTCCCACGGCATTTCTTCCCACTGTGCCTTTGCTTTTAATGCTTCAGAGATGGCTAACTCAATTTCTTTTTTGCCGGCTTTGTGATAAATACCTATGACTGTTTTATGGTCGTGAGGCAGAACACATTTCCCTGTTTGACCTGTTTTTATCTCTTTTCCACCAATTATCAGAGGTATTTCTAGAGTCTGTGATTTTAGTTCATCCATTTTCTTTTTAAGTTCAAGTTTTTCAACTGAACCTTTTCGGTAATCTTTTACAGGTTCATTCACAGGAAAAGGGACCTTGAAAAATGCATTATTCATCTTATCCTCCATATATTTTATAAATTATTTGCCAGATTTACATAATATCTATCAATAAAAGACGAAAAATTTATCATTAAAACCAGGGTTCACAAGTATTATATCAATAAATTGTTCAACTGCAATAAAATTTAATACTTTAAGCTTATACATACTTTTTTTCATCAAAGAAATAAATTTACTTTTTAATGATAAACACATAAAAATATATTTATGCAACTACGGAAGAATAAACATTGAATCTCCATAAGAAAAAAATGAAAAATCATTGTTTATTGCGTACTCATAATATTTTTTAATATTCTCATAACCTGCAAAGGCGCTAACAAGCATTAGGAGACTTGATTTTGGAGTATGAAAATTTGTTACCAGACCATCAACGACATTGAACCTGAACCCGGGATATATATATATGGAAGTTTCCCCTTCTGAAGCCACTATAGCTCGATTTTCCTGAAAGCAACCTTCCAAAGCTCTCAATGTGGTTGTTCCACATGCAATTATTTTTTTCCCCTCTTTTATTGCCTTATTTAATGCTTCTGCTGTATTTTCAGGTATAGAGTAATATTCTTTATGTATCCTATGTTCGCGAATATCATCTGTCCTCACAGGTTTAAAGGTCCCCCAACCAACATGAAGGGTCAGGTAACATAACTTTGTTCCATTCTGTTCTATTTGATTTAAAAGGTTATCGGTAAAATGTAATCCAGCTGTAGGAGCAGCAACTGAACCTTTTTTTGATGAATACACTGTTTGATAATATATCTCATCTATTTTCTCAGATTCCCTTCGCAAATAAGGTGGTATAGGTATTTTTCCGAGACTGTCGACAAAATCAAGATTAGCATCGAAACCAAAATTGATCACTATACCCTCTTCATTTTTATCCACAACTGTGAGAACTAAACTTTGTTGTTTATCTTCGCCATATCCTTCCTTAGGGTAACTTTCATTGGTAACTTGAAAATTCCACTGTCTATTTAAAACCTCCAGTTTTTCCGAAATTTTAAAAGATTTTTGATTTTTGACCAGACCAAGAAAACTACTGGAGTTAATCTTTTCAATTATCAATATTTCAATCTCTTTATTCGTCTTTAACCTTTTTGCTAAAATCCTGCTTTTAATCACCCTTGTATTATTTAAAACAAGTATCGAATTTTCGTTCAAAAAATTTGCTATATCTTTAAAAATCCCATCAAACTTTATGTTTCCGCTTTTATCAACTACAAGAAGTTTAGCATCCTCTCTGTTTGCTCTTGGATACTTCCTTATTCTGCTTTCATCAATCTTAAAATCGTAAGAACTCAATGAAAAAATATCCTTATTTTTATCCACTTTACCTTCCATATTCTTCCATTAATTATTCTATCTTTTTTTATTTAACCTTTCTTTATATTGACTTTTATAAATATTTTAATTTTATATTTTGTCAATATATGATTCTAACCTATATAATTGCCTCTCGTTCACTTATCTTTGTATAACTTCGATTTTTACAACAGTTAAAAGTCTAAAGTTATAAGTCAAAAGTCTGAAAATAATATTTTTATCCATACAGTCCAAGATTGAAAGTTTATTTTTTCCTTCATTTGCGCATACTTCGTTATGTAGAACCTATAACTTTCTCTTATGCAAAATTTCTATTTCAAGCGTTTGCTTTTAGCAGCAAGTTTTTGTATTTCGATCTGCTAATATAAAAATTTATCTTTAAACGATTAAAATTTTGAATTTTTCTGGTTATCCCTAAAAATATCAAATACTTCAGGTTAATAATTACTTTTCATTAAATTGTAAGTTTAAAAACTTAATATATCAACCCTCGTTCATATAGGCAATTGTCTGCTTATTTAAAAAAATAAGCATAAATAATGAATATAAGAATAATTATAAATAATCTTATATTTTAATTTCCCTTTTCATATTTCTATATACAAATCATTATAAAAAAAGAATAGCGAGAGGTACTAATTTGCCGGATGAACCAAATTTATCAATTTTTTTTATAAAATAAACAGTTTTTCTAAACAAAAGCAATTAAAACCCGAAAGGAATGACAGCTATTTTAAAAGCCATATTTAATAATTGAAAGCTAACATCCAGATTTATATATCTATCTTGATTATTCATAATTCTTTCTCATTCATAATTGCTATTTTGTTACCAAATTTAATAATATTTCCAGAGTCCTCTTATAATGCTTTTTCACTGCAATGTACATTTACCTTTAGCCCAAAATTTATATATTATCTTTGAAAAATTCTCTTATAAACTAATCTGCCTGGATTCTTCAGTAACTTTCAGTTTTAAAAATATTTTCTAGCTATAGATTAATAAATTAAATATGCTATAGTGA
>JAAYUW010000151.1 GCA_012517545.1 Exilispira sp. | reverse complement strand
GATACTTCTATCATACATAGCTTCAACATAAGTTCCTGGAGCAGCAAATTTACCTGCAGTAACAGAGTTAACTTTGAGATAAAATACTACCGGGTAATAGTAAAAACTATGAAAAAAGATAAAAGCTCTATCATCTCGAATGTCAACATACTCAGGTTTAATAAATTCCCAGTCGCTATCATCCCACTCTGGTTTATTGTCGAATTTTATTCTTTCTATGTCGTACTCAAGTCCAGCCGGGATAAGATGCACAAGTGCAAGATTTCTGATACCATAACTTTTGTTATTCTGTACGGTAAAACGGATATAGTAAACTTTACCCTTCTCAAAGATTTTGTTCAGAATTGGTTTACCAAATTCATCAAAATACTCAACATCCAAATTCAGTCCCTCGGATTTTGGAACCATTGATGAAAACAAAGGGATACCACTTGAGACAAGACTAACAAAACATATCTGACTATCTGACTTTGGATCTAAAAAGATAGATATGTCTTTGCCAAAATCTGAATTTATTTCAAAAGAATATGAATACTTTGAACCAGAGAATGAATATTTTTTACCGGATGGTAACGTTATTAAACCAGAGAAATTCGGAACTTTATTTGAAGCAAAAAGTGTAGCACCTTTTTCCACAAGGAATTTACCTATTCCAAGAAGCAAAAATCCTGTTTCCTGAGTTGAGTACCATGAATCCTTGCTTAAGACTTTTACAAGCTCGGTAAACATCTTTGAAGCTTCTTCATCCCTGTTTAATATAAGCATAAAATTCAGTATCATTGCATCATCTCTAATCTTTGAACCAAAAGTTTCATCCGTTGAATCATATTTCAAATCAACAAATTTAGGAGTTTTTAATATATTTTCAGCTATACTTGAAGCTCCTGCAAGCTTATATGAGGCTGCAAGCATCCATGTTTCAAGTTCACTTAGCTTGTTAGCGTAATACTCCCAGATAATATTCATAGAACCAATTTGAGGATTTCCTGAAAGAGAAAGTAAATATAGTGAATATATGTTTTCACGGAGTTGACTTTTTTTTAACGACTTTATTGCTTTTTTCTGATAATTTATCCAGTTATTCAGCATATCATCGGGAACAGCATAACCCCTATTTTTTGCTTCAAGTAAAAAATGACCTGCATAATTTGTAGCCCACAGGTTTGAGTAGCTCTGAGAAGGCCAGTAGCTAAAAGAACCATCGGAAAGTTGAAAATTTCTAAGTTTATTTATAGCTGCTTTTATAAAATAGTCTACTTTTTCCCTTTCTACTGGTTCAAGAGATATAATCTCCTTTAGATAAAGTTGTGGAAAAACTGAAGAAATAGTCTGTTCTATACAACCATAAGGGTAATGTATAAGCCAGGATAGTTTCTCCTGAACCCCTGCTGGTAAACAGCTACTAACAGTTATTGTTGCCTTATTACTTCCATCATATCCAACTTTTGGTAGATTCAACTTTTTTGTTTTTCCTCCACTTACAGTAGTCTCTTCACTTACAAATTTTCGCGCGGAACCAGCCAGAATATCCATTTCGATTTTTTGATATGAAGAAAACTTTCCATTCGTTGCCTTTACCTCAAAGTTTATCATGCCAATTTCCATATTTGCTTCTATCGTATAGTAGACTGTCTGTTCGCCTTCTTTAGTGAGCACAACTTCCCTCGATGTGCCATCTGTTATATTTGCAGGACCTTTTATCTGTGCATTTATTGAGATTTTACCAAGATTCGGGACCATGCCGAGAATGGTTATTGGAACCACTGCTCTATCTCCTGGTCTTAAAACCCTTGGAAGTGAAGCACTAACCATAAGGTTTTCTTTAACGGGAACTGCTTTTTCAGCGCTTCCGTAATTATTTCCCGATATGGAAACAACCATAATCCTGACAGATCCAATATAATTTGGCATATCAAAGGTAACTTTTGCATATCCTTTTTCATCTGTCTTAAATGGACCCTTGAAAAAACTAACTGGTTTAAACCTCATAGCCTGTTGATCAGGTGCTTGAGAACTTCTGAAAGCAAGTAACTCATCACCACCAACAGCAAATCTATTCTTTACCTCACCGGTATTTAAGTTGATAATGCTATCGAAAATATCCGCATAAAATACCTTCTTCATTATCTTTTTATTGAAATTTTCCCAGGGATCCGGTGTTTTAAATGAGGTTATATCGAGTAATCCTTCA
Source organism: Exilispira sp. (assembly GCA_012517545.1). GTDB lineage: Bacteria > Spirochaetota > JAAYUW01 > JAAYUW01 > JAAYUW01 > Exilispira. The sequence goes on along the minus strand of JAAYUW010000151.1, from coordinate 3,903 downwards.
TCGACAACAGCTACAGTTACCTGTGCTGGTTTACTATCTTTAGTCTTTATCTCTATGGAAAAAGGTTGATTTGGCTTAAAGGATTCATTTGTCGTAATCTCTATTTCCTGTTTAGTTGAAAGATCAGTAACTTTTAAAGGAATGACTCCATACATCCTTATAGGTCTATCATTTTTAGTTTCTCCATGCGGTTGTATGAGTAATATAGTACAGTATACATTTGGGACCATCTCCTTATTTATCGGGATAGAAATGGTCATTTCATCATTTTTATCTGATGTTGCATCAAGCCAGAAGCTACTGAGTATATCTTCACCATGTTCAACTGTAACAAATACTTTTCCATTTTTTGTAGATGGAAAACTTAATTTTGCAGTTTCGCCAGGGTTATATTCATTTTTATTACTTTTCAATAGTAGATAACTTGCATCTTTAGAGGAAGATTGCATACCCCATCCATATACAAAAACAAAGACACTTGATCTATGACCATCTTCTTCTTCAAACTCAACAAGGTAAGTACCACTTTTGTCGAACTTAATATCAAGTGACATAGGAGGCTCTTTTGAGATCAATGATCCCTTTTTATAATTTAAAGTTGAGCTTCTACTTTTAAAGTTAAGTGAGAAATCATCATCATAATAGTAGTCCCACCACCACCACCAATCACTAAAGTATATGTTATATTCAATCTTTCTTCCCTTTGCAACTTCTCCATTTGCCTTTAAATTGATAAGAGATATTGGCAAAATCTCTCCAGTCTTCGAATACCTTGAATATGTAGATGGAAGCTTATAACCAACATAGTAATCATAAGTGTCAACTGGAATAATAAGTTTTGAAGGAACCGGTCTTCCACTTTTTTCAACTACTCTAACTGTAAATACAACATTAAGAGCTGGTGGTTTAGTGTCAAATCGAGGTAAAGACCAATCTACAGTTGCGTTTCCATCATTATCAAGTGTCCCACTGGCTATGACACCTTCTGAACGATTTTCCATGCGGAAGGTTTTATCATCAAAATTGTAAGTCGGAAAATTAGTAAATTTTTTTGATGATACATTCAAATCTGCATAAACAATATACTTTAGACCTGAAGCTGGTAAACCAGCCAGGTATTTTGCATTAACTGACAGCTCTATTTTATTATCTTTTTCACTAAGTTTTTCCTTAGAAGCTGTAACATTGACTTTTATAGTATAGGGGACTATGGATTCTATCTTAATAGGAAAAATAAACTTCTCCCCTGCCACTTCAAAGTAAGCATTCCAGGTTCCAGTCAGATCATTTGTAGATGTTTGAATATTAAATACATAGACTCCATCAACGCCACTTTTGTTTATCTGCTCATAACATAGGGAATTGCGTGGATTGTATACTTTTATGGTAACAGGATGATTTGTTTCAAATGTATTAAACTGATTTCTTACAATTGCAGTAATATTTATCTCATCACCAGGTCGATATATGCCTCTTTCGCTATATGCAAATAATCTTAGCTGCTTGGGGGATATCTCAACTCCGCCAATATCGTAATTTGTAAAGTTTAAAGCCATTTGGTTTGTCGAGATGAAACTTCTCTGGTTTCCCTTTTCCGCTTTAATAAAAAACGGATTATCAGAGTATTTAAAGATTATTTTTCCAGATTTATCTGTTTTTCCACTGGCAATAAACTGATTTTGATAAGTATAAAGTGAAACATCAACTCCTTCAAGAGGATTTGTTGTGATAATATCAGTAGTATAAATAAAGATGCTATCTTTAGTTTTTTGATATATTATCCCTATATCAGATACAGAAACAGCTTTATGTACCTGACCATATGAGTTGTATACCAGAGAATAGTAGTCATTATTTTTTGCATTAACCTTACCCACATATTCACCAGGTTCATATTGCTCTTCTTCATCCTGTTCATCATGATGTTCATCGTAGTAATCACCATACTCATCCCACTCATCATACTCGTCTTCTTCGTCATTTTCTTCTTGAGTTAAAATATCCTGTTTATTGTAAAAAAATGAAACCACATACAAACCTGATTCAGATTTGATTATCCTGGAAAGATCGAGCTCATGCTGTGTCGAAACATTTACATCCGAATTCAAGTTTAAGGCTTCGTTATATACTTCTGTACCTACTTTATTTAAGGAAGAAAAAGAATATTTTCTATTTTTATCACTATTTTTTAAGTTTTCTTCCTGCACGAATTGGCATAGATTATTGTCATAAACCTTTATTATAACGCATCTCACAGATTTTAAGTTTACCGTGGTGAACCTGAGGCATTTATTGTTGTCAGTTGGCAAAAAGATACCATTGCTTGTAAATGCAACTGATGGTTTTAAGTTATCGATACTTAAGGATTTCGTATATTCATCATTTAAACTGACACCTTTGAACTTAGATTTTATCCCCTTATGAATATCAAGTTTGTAGGTTTCGCCATTTTGAAAATCACCTGAAATGTAAAGTTTATTGCCAGAAGAGTAACAAGAAAAATCTAAATCTGGTGAAACAGAAACAAAACCTCTGAAATCCTGAGATTCATCTATCTCATTTGTAAATGTTGCAACTAAAAATGTTTTATTTTTTAATGTTTCTGTACTATAACCAACAGGTTTAAAGCTCTTGCTTGAATAGAGGATAACTTTTTTATTGAAACTCTCATATACTTTGTTGGATTTGGGGTTAAAAATAAAGGTACATTTTTTATCAGCAGCATCTCTTTGTATTTTATCTGAAGAAAAGGAAAAACTATTTGTCTTTAAATCTTCAGCCATGATTTTTAAATCATAACTTTTGGATCCACATTTAAGTTTTAAATATGGTTCAATATCTCTTGCATCAACACTTTGAGAAAAACCAACAGTCCCTTGAAAAACAACCGACTGTGGATCCTGTGTGTCCTGGCAGATAAACTCGGATTTAAAGTATTTTATGTAAGGTTTTTTGCTTAAAAATCTAAAAACAAATGGTTCAGAATCACCAGTTAGGTCCTTTAACTGTAAAGTTCCAGTATAGATTGTATCATCGTTAAACGGTTTATCAGCAATAAAAGCAAGTGTGTTTGTATCTTTCCATATCATCTTGCCATCTACTGAAGGGCTAAAGGTAAAGTATTCATTTTTAATAGGCTTATCTAAGATTGATTCATCGACAATCTTTTTTTGAAATACTACCACAATTGGAGCATCCGGACTTATAATACCAGATGTAGATGCATTTATAACCTTTGAAATATTTTCAGAATATTTTATTGGAGAAATTTCCTTATTTTGATGATAGGCACAATTTAAAAGAAATAGAGAAATAAAAATGATAAAAATACACAATAAAACTTTTTGATTTTTCATTTTAACCCCTTAAAGAAAAAATAAATTAAATTTTTAACTTTTTTTAGTTTTATCCATCTATTTTATCTTGTAAATGTTGTTTCATTTTAATAAACTTTAAAATTGGTAACTGTATCTTTTTATTTGCGGATTTTCGAATTTAGATTTTTAATTGTGTTAATAAAAGTATTTTTTCTGGACTTTAAACTTTCTATTATAATATTATTAATTAAATCAATTTTAAAATTAAATTATATGTTGTCAAGAGATAAGATTTATCTTAAAAAAGATTAAAATTAGTTAAAAACAGGCTTCATTTATTAGATTAGCACTATTTTTTCCTATTTAAATTAACAATAAATATTTGAATTGAAACTTTGTTCTGGAGCAAGAAGATGCACAAACTTTTTTGATATTTCTTTGAGATACAACTTATACTAAACCTCAAACAATCTTTTAAATTCCTCTGTTTTTATTATTTCATCTCTTTGATTAAATAAGATTTTTTTTTCTTTAGAATCTATAAAAAGAATTTTATCGAATTTTAATATTTTAGATAATTTATGAG
>JAAYUW010000150.1 GCA_012517545.1 Exilispira sp. | reverse complement strand
GGCAAATATAAAAAAGAGGCTAATACAAAATGATTAAATTAAAATAACTAATATAAAATAACTGTAAAGTTTAGAGTAAAAAATGAAATTTTTTAAAAAAAATTGATAAATATTATTGTAAAATATTTTTATTAAATTAATATAAAAGTAGTTAGTTTTTAAATAAGACCTTAAGGAGGTTTTATGAGTTTCAAAAAAGTTCTCATTATTTTTGCCCTAATTATGTTCATTTTTGGATTCGTCTTTACCAGCTGCCAGAAAAAGACAACTGCTGTTGGTATCGTACTTCCAACAAAAGATGAACCAAGATGGATTCAAGACCAGACAAGATTTTTAGATGCCCTAAAAAGTGCTGGTTTTTCTGCAAAAGTTCTCTTTAGCCAGGGAGATTCAGCTAAGGAAAAGGCAAATGTAGAGGCACTTATTGCTGAAGGGATAAAAGTTCTAATTATTTGCCCTCAAGATGGTACAGCTGCCGCAGCTGCTGCTGAATTAGCACATAAAGCTGGTGTCAAAGTTATCTCATACGATAGATTAATAAGAGACACAGATGCTGTCGATTACTATGTAACATTCGATAGTTTCCAGGTTGGAGCAGCTTGGGGTGAGTATCTTGTTTCTCAGGTTCCTGCTGGTTCAAAAGGGAATAATCTTTACCTATATGCTGGAGCTGCAAGTGATAATAACTCTTTTATTTTATTTGAGGGTGCATGGAGTGTTTTACAGCCAAAAATTGCTGATGGTACATTCATAGTAAGAAATTCAGATAAAGCAGTCGCTCTTAAAAATAAACCAAATCTTACAAGAGATGAAATGTCTCAAATCATAGGTCAGGTTACAACAAACTGGAACTTTAACGATGCAAAGAGTAAAGCAGAAGCAAACTTAACAGCTGTTGATGCAAAAGCAAAAGGTACTGTTTATATCTGTGCTCCAAACGATGGAACCGCAAGAGCTATAGCAGATGCTTTTGCTGCAGATAAAGATGTAAAAAAATACTATATTACTGGTCAGGATGCAGAAATAGCATCTATTCAATATATTATAGATGGAAAACAATCAATGACTGTATTAAAAGATGTTAGACTTTTGGTAAAAGATGCTATAGATGCTGCTATTGCTTACTTAAAAGGTTCGCAGCCACCTGTTACAAAGACATATAACAATGGTGTAAAAGATGTTCCTGCAAAACCAACCCCTATCACAATTGTTACAAAAGAAAATGTTAAAAAAGAGATTATCGATTCTGGATATTGGCCAGCTGATAAATTCACTGGGCTATAATCTTGCTGGTTAATTCTAGCTATTAGTTGATTAGTTGACTTTTGGTTAACTTTTATTTTAAGATGCCGGGAATTTTCTCCTGGCATCTTAAATTCTTATCCTTAAGGAGAACCAATGAATAACTATATTCTTGAAATGAAAAATATAACAAAGAGATTTCCAGGAGTTGTCGCATTAAGCGATGTAAACTTCGCTGTAAAAAAAGGCGAGATCCATTGTCTTGTCGGAGAAAATGGAGCTGGGAAATCTACTTTGATGAAGATTTTAAGTGGTGTTTATCCTCATGGTCAATTTGAAGGTTCTATATTTTTTGAAGGAAAACAGGTCAAGTTTAACTCAACAAAAGATAGTGAAATATCTGGAATTGGAATAATATATCAAGAACTTGCATTAGTTCCAGAAATGACCATTTATGAAAACATAATGCTTGGTCATGAAAAGACAAAGGGAATCTCTATAGATATCCATGAGATGATTAAAACGGCATCATCTTTATTGGAACTTGTCCACTTAAAAATGAATCCTACAGAAAAGATTAAAGAACTTGGTATTGGTCAGCAGCAACTTGTAGAAATAGCAAAAGCTCTTTATAGAAAAGCAAGATTGTTAATTTTAGATGAACCTACAGCTGCTTTGAATGAAGAAGACTGCAAAAACCTATTAAATATAATAAGAAAACTTAAGGATCAAGGTGTTACCTCTATTTTGATTTCTCATAAATTGAAAGAAGTTTTGGATATTGGCGAATCAATAACTGTTTTAAGAGATGGTAAGACAATATGTACTTTAGAAAAAGGTAAAGATGAAATTACAGAGCAGATTTTAATAAAACATATGGTTGGAAGATCTATTGAAAATATCTACCCTGAAAGGAAAACCAAACCTTCTAAAAAAGCAATATTAAAGATAAATAACTGGAATGCCATTGACTTAAAAAAAGATAGAAAGATTTTAAGTGATATAAATATAGAAGTTAACGAAAGCGAAATTGTTGGATTGGCGGGACTTGTCGGTTCAGGAAGGACTGAGTTTGCCAGAAGTATATTTGGTAACCCTGATGGATATGTTATAAGTGGAGAGATTATATTTAAAGGGACATCCCATAAATTCCATCATCCTTCATCTGCAATAAAAGCAGGTCTTGCTTATGCTTCAGAAGATAGAAAGAAAAATGGTTTAATCTTGATTCAAAATGTAAAAGACAATATAGTTCTTGCGAATCAAAAAAAGGTTGCAACCAAAATAGGTGTTGTTATTGATGAAGAAGAGATTATTTCTGCTGAATCTTATGTTAAGTCTTTAAGAATAAAGACACCTTCAATCCTTCAGCTTGTTAACTACCTCTCTGGTGGAAACCAGCAAAAAGTATCTATTGCAAAATGGCTTTTTGCTTCGCCAACGCTTCTTATACTGGATGAACCAACAAGAGGTATAGATGTAGGCTCAAAATATGAAATTTATAATATAATGAATGACCTTGTAAGTCAAGGAAT
>JAAYUW010000149.1 GCA_012517545.1 Exilispira sp. | reverse complement strand
TATTTTGAACGAGTTGCTTGATAGCATTTGTCCAGGCTTCTATACCACCATTGTATATATCGTTGTAATTGAGATACCACTTTTGCTGCTGTTGCACAAGCTCTGTGGCAGCCTTTGCCCAGATATCAAGACCCTGTTTATACAGGGAAGAAAGTTCACCACCCAGATTCGCAACTTCATCTTCTGTAAGAACCTTTGACGAAAGAAGAGTATCAAGTTTTTCATTTATACTTGTTTCAAGAGTTTCCTTAACATGTTTTTGTATATCTTCAGCTATAGATTTTGCTCTCTCTTTTTCTTCTGAAAATTTTAAAGAATCCTGATCAGAGAGTATCATCCTGGATATTCTATAAAGATATGTATTATAGATCCCCGATAAAAGTTGTTGCCTATCTATAAAAAACCTTCTTTTCTCTTCTTCAAAGGAATTATTCAAAATCAAATCAGATATCCCATAACTTAAGGCTAAGGTTTCCTTTTCCCTTTGTCTCGTATCAAAAAAATCATTTATAGAAATGCTGGCATTTGCTAAAAGATTTTCAATCTCACCCCACCCAAGTTGTCGATAAGTAAGAGCTAAAGCTCCTCTATCAAGCTTTAGTGGATCAGTTTTGGTAATAGTTTCACTTATTTCATCATACAATGCTTGAAAAGATATAATAAGTGCTGCTTTATCTTCGTTAGCCTGCTGCGCAAGTTCTGAAGTATCTATATCTTTTGAAATATATTCAGCCTTTGCCTTTATAACTTTATCTGAAACTGTTGATAAAAAACTATTATAGGCATCATCTATTTGCTGGGGAGTAATATTTGAATCTTCATTTTGTACGGTATTTATCTTCATCAGCATTCTATCCATTTCCCACTGAGATGTTAAAATATTTAACCTCATCTCACAGTCAGTAACAAATGCATCAAATGTGCTCTGGGATCTCGATTGCTGTATAGCATTATTTAGTTCCTGATCATATATACGAAAAATATCTTCAAAATCTTCACCTGCAGAATAAAATAAAAAAGCTCCCAAAAGAATAATAAAAAAACATACAAATTTTACATATCGTCGCTGCATGGTTCTCTCCTCATTATTATGCCCTATACTTTTTTATTTATATTATCCCTGCAAAATCTCTACAAAGTCATACACAGAATAACGTCATATAAAAATATAGTATCCAAGTCATAAGACCTTAATAGAAATAAATTGGCTATCAGCCTGGCATATTAATTTAAGCGCTAATCCTGATCTTCATACTGCTGTATGGGTTATATGTCTTGATACATCGTGATATACACCGCTTAAATGAAATACAAGATATCACCTTCACCAAAAATAATGAAACGTTATATATCGTGATACATACCACTTAAATGGTTTTATAAAAAAAACCTATATTAAATATATTATAGATAATTTTATATTTTTTTCAACTAAATTTTTATTATTTTTTAATTTTTATATAAAATATTTTTTAAATTGTTAAAAAGAATGATTGTAATAATTTTTTTTACGCTTTTCGAGAGCCAGGTGTGAATAAACTTATTTAAACTTTAAAATAGATCTTTATCTTTTTTTTCTTTTTATGATTTGGCCAGACAAATAAGTTGGGGCTCGATCTCCATTCGCTTATTTGCACGATCAAGTTTTTTATTATTGACTTTAGATTTTTGCATTACCAATCAAATGAAAACACAACTGCTATGCTGTTATCAAGGATATTTCCATCTCTATCAACAACTCCTTCTTCTCCTCCAGTAATAATAAAAGAAAAATATGTTGTTCCTATTGGATCTGAACTATTAATATTAATTACCAATGTTAGAGTATTAGTACTTTCATCCCAGCTGTAACTGTCGTACGATATATCTGTAACTGCATAACCACCTGAATATACGAATTGAAAGTAATTAAGGCTTTTAAATATATCGATTGGATGATTAAATTTAATTATAAAAGTAACTTTATCAATTACTATATTTAGTGGTACAATATCTGTTCTTGGTTCATTATTTGTTATAAAAGTCGATGAGTCATCTTGAGCTATTACAATAACTGGCTTTAAAGATTTTAGACCATCAGGTGTAATAAAAAAACAGTACTCTCTATCAAGTTCATTTAAATAAAAATCTGTTAAATTTTTTTTAACAGTTACTCTATATTTTTTCTCCCCTTCCATATCCTTATTAAAATCAATGGTTACTTCACAACCCTGTGAAATTTGCTGTTTAAAACAGGTATACTGTAAAGATGGATCAAGTGTTATAAATGAAGATATATTTTTAATTGGCAGATCATGGGAAAAAAGAAGAATAAGCGACATATCTTTCTCAATATTTATTGAATGATTTTCAGCAAGATAGTTTATGGATAATGGTATATTATTATCTTGATTTTTCATATTTGCAGCTAATAAGACAAATGATGAATCATCGTTAATAGTTGTAAAATTATAAATATAATCTTCGCCTGATGTATTATGAAAGATAGATAATATCTCTTTTTTAAGTGTAATTTGATATACTGTAGAAGGCCTGAGATCCTCATAAAATGATAAATTAATAGATTTCATATCAGTAGAAACTTGATAGGTATATGAAGCTGTGGGT
>JAAYUW010000148.1 GCA_012517545.1 Exilispira sp. | reverse complement strand
GCACAATTTCAGCTGTCTTATGCATCTCGCTGTAAAAAGCGCTAAGAGATTTCTTTTCTTCATCAAGTTTATTTGTCTGCTCTTGCAGCATATTTGTAATACGTGAAAGTCGAATAAATGCTATTAAAACTCCATATAGGATTATTGAATAAAATCCAAAACCATAGTAGCCAAATGATTTTGATATTAAAAAGTAAAGATAACCATTGAGTAGAATTATTCCATCAATCATAAGAGCGGCAAAGAAAGCTGGGTTTATTACCTTCCCTATGTATATTCCTCTGGCACTAATACCTATAATTGCAATTAGATCATGTGCTATTGGACCTAAAATAAACAATATAAAAAGGTATAAAATAAGCACAGGCTGCATCGAAAGTTCTGGTAAATTGTATTTTGAAGCAATCCAGGCAACTACTAAAATAGAAGCAATCTTTGATCCTGTATTGGAAAAAAATATCGATAAGGTCTGGAAGAAATTTTCAAATCTGTATTTTTTGCCTCTTTTAATATAAGCATTTCGAGCATCTTTTATTGTTTTGATAAAGTATATTAAAGCAAAAGATAAAGAAGCTACAACAGGACCGTAAAAAAATGTCAACGGTACAACTAAGGAGAAATCCAGTGAAAAAGTCTCATAGGAGGATGCCTTTATCTGATTCAGGTTGAAAATAATCCCATTGACCAGAAAAAATAGAAAAAGTATATCAATTTTATTTGCAGTATAATTAAAAAAAAGTGAACTAACAGGTTCTATATCTTTAAATATAAGATAAATGACCGCTAAAATCCCGCATCCAACTATTATATTGATAAAGTATGAAAAATAATCATAACGTTTGGCTATCTTATAAGCTCTGTTGAGTATTAGTATTTCAAAATCTGCAAAATCATCTTCGGACTCTGCATCAAGTCTATCTTTAACTATTTCATTAACTTTTTTCCAGAAAGTTCTATTGAGATTTCTTTCTTCTAATGCTCTTTTGATTCTCTTATATCTTTTATCGAATGCACTTTTATCATTTTTGTAAAATTTTTTTGGTCTAAGTCTTTTTTTTTCTTCTTTAGCTTTTATTTTGTCAAATTTTTTCTGCTCTTTTGTGACCAGACCAACATTTTTAGTTTGCTCTGGAGAAGGGATTTTTGCTGCCATATTTTATGCCTATTTTTTCAGTTCTTTTAGTATCTCCTCTACTTTATCGGTTTTTTCCCAGGAAAAATTATCTCTGCCAAAATGTCCATAGATTGAAGTTGAAAGATAGATTGGCTTTTGCAAATCAAGCACAGTAATTATATCTTTTGGTTTTAGAGGGAAGACTTTTTTAATGATTTCGACAACACTTTCCTCAGGATATTTACCAGTGCCAAAAAAATTGAGGTTGATAGAAACTGGCATGGCAACTCCTATAGCATAGGCCAGCTCAAGCTCACATTTTTCAGCGATACCTGCAGCCACAAGGTTTTTACAAATATATCTTGCGACATAAGCGGCTGATCTATCAACTTTAGAAGGATCTTTACCAGAGAAGGAACCACCGCCTACTTTTCCTGCCCCACCGTAAGTATCTACAACTATTTTTCTACCTGTTAAGCCAGTGTCTGCCATGGGTCCACCAGCTACAAACCTGCCTGTTGGATTGACAAGATATATTGTCTTATTATCAAGCAATTTTTCTGGTAAAGCAACTTTGATAACCTTTTCAATAAGTTCTTCCTTCAAATCATCATAAGAAACATCAGGATCATGCTGATGAGATAAAACAACTGTGTGTATCCTGAATGGTTTACCATCTTTATACTCAACAGTAACCTGACATTTTCCATCCGGCCTTAAAAAAGACATATCTCCATTGTGTCTAACTTCCGAAGCTTTCATCATTATCTTATGAGAAAACATTATTGGAGCAGGCATAAGCTCAGAAGTTTCCTTACAGGCATAACCAAACATCATCCCCTGATCGCCAGCACCCATCTCATGATCAGTTTTCTCATCAACACCAAGAGCTATATCAGGAGATTGATGATTAATATTTGACATAATACCGCAAGATTTATAGTCCAGACCATAATCCGGGTTATCATAACCTACTTTTTTGACTATACCTCTGGCAACTTCCTGTATATCTATATAACCTTTTTTTAAAGTCATCTCACCACCAACAATAATAACACCATTTGATGCAAATGTTTCTATAGCGACTCTGGCATCTTGTTGAAGTTTTAAAGCCTCATCAAGGATAGCATCGGATATTTGATCGCAAAGTTTATCTGGGTGTCCTTCACCAACTGATTCTGAAGTAAAAAGATAGGTATTTGCCATTTTTTCGTCCTCTTGACTATTTTGTAATATCAATATATTTAATAACTATAATTGCAAAATTAGTCAATACTTATTGTCAAACTACTTTAATAAATAGACTAAGACCTTAAATTATTTTCATTATTTTTTAAACAAATATTTCGCCTTATTTTTAGTTGACAATATTTTTAGGTTCATCCGGTAAATTACCTTCTCGCTCTTCGTTATTTTTCAAGACCTTGCCATACAAAGAAAAATTGCGAAAAGTTTATTTTTGATATTCGCTTTTTTTTCAGGTTAAGTCATAAAAAGAAAAGCAAAAAATAAAAAAATATAATTATCTTTGCTTATTATTGTTATAAGGATTTATACATTTCTTTTTTTTAAAATAAGCATATACTTACCAAATGAACGAACAGGTATATACATATGCTATATGTTTATTCCTTTAATATTAAAAAGCACATATTGACCGGATGAACCTATTCTTAATTAATTAATATGTTTACTAAAGATTAATTTTTTGGTTCTTCCAGTAAATCGATGCTCTTTATTTTTACAAGAAATGCATTTTTAGCCCTATAATTACATCCTCGTTCATGTGATAATTTAGTATTTATTTAATATAAAAAGAAATGAATAGATCTTGAAAATAATATTGCAGGCGGTTTTTTACTGGTTAGTATGAGAGCAATGGTCTAAAGTTCTGGAAAAGTAATTTTATACAACAGTTTAAAATCAGCAGTTGGGGAAGTATATCTTAGTTTAGAATATAATGAATATATAAAAAGATGAAAGTATAAATCTTTTAGATTAGCCAATTTGCAAATAGTTATAAAGGATAAGATATGAATTTTGCATTTAAATCAGCCCAGCAGGTTATGTTAGAATCTTTTCAGCTTGGCAAAAAAATATATGAGAATAACATAAGACCAAATCACGCTATATCTTTATGGCGAGGTGGATCAGTGGTAGGATTGGGTATAAATGAATACTTTAGAATGCAGGGAATATTTATCAATCATACTGCAATAACAACTTCTACTTATCAGGATGATTTCACACAGAAGGAAATAATAGTAAAAGGATTGGAACATGTTATAAAAGTTGTAGTTCCTGAAGATAGTCTCCTGATAATTGATGATATTTATGACACAGGTGAAACTATTTCAGCCCTTATTTCCTTATTATCAAATAGAACAAAAAAAAACATGCCATCTACTGTTACAGTTGCTACGCTGGATAGAAAACCGGAAAAAAACTTGTTTACGACAAATCTTATATATTTAAATGATTATCCCCGGGATTGTTGGGTAAATTACCCTCATGAGATTTCAGATCTTTTTCTTGATCCAGATGAAGAGATACTAAAAAAAGAAAAACCAGAAATATATAAACTTATCAATCAATGTAATTTCCCGGTTGAAGAAATTAATACGGAAGCCCCATATGTTTGGCTCACTCCTGAAAAGATCCAGATGGATTCGATAAAGCTCGGAATAAATCTTTTTTACTCTGACTTTGAACCAGACATGCTTATAGCTCTGTGGCCTGGTGGTGTTATTTCGGGTATCTATATACATGAAACATATAAATATCTCAATAAAAGACATGGAAATCCCAAGAAAAATCCTGATCATGTTGCTATTAACACCTCCTCATCACATCTTTCATATAAGAGCAATATAATAGGTCTTCCCTACCTTCTGGAGACAATTGAGGATAACTCAAAAATATTGATAATAGATACAACTTTCAGGGCAGGTATTTATGTAAATCCAGTTGTTGATAAGTTAAAAGAGGGGTTAAGAAGAAATCTAAATCATAAAAACATTCGTATTGCTTCTGTTTACTTTGATAAAAATTCTAAATACACATGGACTACAAAACCTAATTTTAAAGAACCACATTACTATATAGCTACTGTGAATAAAGATTTGATCTATCCACATGCCATTCATAGGCTTCAAAATCCTCGATTTGAAGTAAAGCAAAGATATCCTGAACTTTATGATATAGTCTGGGGTGGGTGAGAAAGTTTTTAACTAGTAATTAAGATTAATTCAAAAGAAGAGCATTGATATTTTGGTTCTTGTGAACAACTTGTAGTGGACATCTCAAATGAAATAAGGTAACAAACTTACCATTAGTCTAGATTGGTGAATGTCTATATTAAATATTTCAGAGACCAAAAGTTTTATGAAACCTCATCCAAATTTATTGGCATACAATTTCTAATGGATATATTGAATTCGCATTTTAAGAAATTTTTCTTATTTTTTATTTAAATAATCTGTGGAGGTATTAGAAGGAAAGGTAATGAATAAAAAGCTTATTTTAATAATTATCTCAATTTTAATTTTAAGTGTTATTGTTTCTCTGATTTTTAATAGAATTTTACTGATGAGAGAAAAAGCTAAGGTTTTTTTCAAAGCGCAAAAAGTTTATTGTGGACTCTATCATTCTCTAGCCTTAAAATCTGATGGAACTTTGTGGACTTGTGGTTACAACTATCATGGTGAGCTCGGAACTTCTGATAATAAAGATAGATATCAATTTACCAGGGTACTATCTGATGTTGTTGATATTGCTGCAGGTGGATATCATTCTGTGGCTTTGAAAGCGGATGGCTCTGTTTGGGTTGCTGGAAACAATTGTTATGGGCAGCTTGGCCTTGGATATGTTGATGATCAGATGAGCTTTACAAAGATTGAATCCTTATCTGATGTAATAGCCATAGCATGTGGTACTTACAGTAGCTTTGCAATAAAAGAAGATGGAACTTTATGGGCAACTGGTTATAACGAACATGGTCAGCTGGGATCTGGATATGATGTTG
>JAAYUW010000147.1 GCA_012517545.1 Exilispira sp. | reverse complement strand
AAACTTCTGCGATATTAGCTCCAGTTGAAGCAGTTATAGTTGAAAGTGAAAATAAGGGTTATGTGTTTATTGTGAGTAAAGATGAAAGAGTTTTTAAAAAAGAAATTGTATTTGAAAAATATGATGATAAATATTATACAATAACCACTGGTTTAAATGAAAGAGAGATAGTTGTTTTAAATCCTGTAATAAATATTAAAGATGGCACTAAAATTAAAGTTTTAACCAATTCACAGTGAAGTCAGGATGAAAAATATTAGATTTTAAAGGTTAATAAGTATGAAAAAATTAAAAAAAAGCATTTGCGTGGTTTTATTTTGTATCTTAATAGTTTTTTCAGGATGTACTGTTGAATTATTTAGCAACTTTGAAGTTATCTTATGCACTATTGAAGATAATGGAATCATTGGAACGAATTTTCAACAGATAAAGGTAGATTTTTCACAGGATATCAACAGTTCTGATATTTATAATTATATTACAGTTCAAAAGGATGGTGGAGGTGCAATTGAAATATCCTGTGATATTTATGAAAAGAGTATAATTATAACACCTTTACAAAACTGGATCCCACATCAAAGATATTGGTTAAAGATAAGCTCAGAATTTGAGAGTAAAAAAGGTAAAAAGTTAGAGAAAAATTTTTATAGGGTTTTTCAATCAACTGCGGAAATTATTCCTGTTTCTTGTATTCTTATAAATCAGTCTATAATAGATGGAGTTATTATTGATGAAGTAAATAGTCTAAGTTTCAGGTTTAGCAATGATGTTAATAGAATATCTGTTGAGTCAGCCTTTTTAATTTCTCCAGATATTAAAGGTTATTTTGAATGGATTTCAAATAGTGAGTTTATCTATCATTTAACTTCAAAACTTATTGCAAATAGTTCTTATAAGATCTCTATAACTAAAAATGCTAAGGATAATAATAACCTGCCAATAAAGGAGTTTTCAGGAAATTTTGATTATCACCCAGATGAGTTAATACCAGAAATTACAGCTATTAGAGTAGATGGAACAATAAAAGAAGTAAATGATACAAACTGCACATATGAAAATGGGATCTATTACCTCGATTGTATCTGTGATAAAGATTCCATCATAGGTATTCAATTAAATAAAGCTTTTGATAATTTTTCAGTGAGAGACAGCATTTCAATAAGTCCTGATGTTTCCTGGGTTGAAAGCTGTAATAATTTACTGAATATTATCTTTATTACATTTGAAAGTGAATTAAAACTGGATGAATATTATACAATTTCGATATCAAAAAATATTAAGGATCTTATAGGGCTGACAATAAAAAAAGGAGTTGTTATTCGTCTTCATGTTTGTGGGAATCAAAGTCAATTTCTTCAACTTTTACCGAATAGCATTGATCAAATGGGAATTTTAGCATCTCAGGGCACGATACCATTAACAATATCATATGAAAATATTTCTGAAGGTGTTATAATGAATGTCGGACTTAAAAATGAAACAGATCCAGTGGATCCAGTGGACTTTGAGATCCCTTTAACTTTTATAAATGCAGGTTATTCAGATCATATATTGAATGCAGGAAGTGTTTTAAAATCAATATTCATAAAAAAGCTATTCCCTGGCAGTGAATCATCTATATCAATATCATCATATGATATTAATTCAAATAAATGCACGATAAAGTTCAGTCTTATCAACCCCAGGTTTGGTGCTGAAACTATTTTTTTGATAAAGATACTTGGTGGCTCTTCTGGAATCCTCGATAATTATAAAAATTACCTTAAAGAGACTATTATGATTTATTTTAAAATGGTTTATTACGATGATAGTAATCCTTAACTAAATTCAAGGTTTAGAAATATTTTATAAATTGTAAATAAAATCAGGAAGAAAATATATGAATGATAAAAAAAATGCTCTTAGTGTAAATGCTAAAGATCTTGAAATAAAAAAGAAAATTAAACTATTATTATTGCTTTTTTGTTTATTTATTATTTTTTCATCATGCACCTTATTTGAAGAAAAACCTTTTATTGTGTCTATTAATGTTGAAGATGGCATGTTCATTTCAGATCCAGGACAATTTAATCAAATACAGGTTGAATTTTCTTCAGAAATGAATAGATATGTGACAGAGCAAAATATAGAACTTAAAAATTATAATGGCTATCTTTCATTTCAATGGGATGATAGTAATATGACATGCTTTATATTTCTAAAAGAACAACTTGAGTATGGAAAAAAATATTTTTTGATTTTTAAAACAGGGTGTGAAAATAGCAATGGTGTTAACATCAAAAGTGAATATTTATATACTATATATACATATAATTATAATAGTAATTCAACTTTTTCGGTAGTTTCTACAAATCCTGCAAATTTTGAAAAAAATATTCCTTTAAGAAATCATAATATAATATTTACATTTTCACAAGAATTGGATAATCAATCTTTAAAAGATAAAATAACAATTGAACCCACAGTTTCATATACCTATCAAGTTTCTACGGATATGAAATCTATTAATTTATCATTTTATGAGGATCTCAGGCCTTCTACAGTATATAAAATTACATTTAAAAAAGAGATATTATCTATCTTTCATAATACACTGTTTGAAGATTATATTTATAATTTTACAACTGTTAAAGATGATTCATCATTTATATTATTAGCTGCAAATATGAAAAATCAAGATAATAATATACCATTATCCATAAACTATCTTGCCGAAAATCAATCAATAGATATTGAGAAAGATATGTCGCTTATCCTTCTTTTTTCTCATGATCTCCCAATAAAAAATATATCTTCATTTATAACGATTGATCCATCTTTGCAGTATACCTGTTTCAAACAGCAAATTTCACAGGGTTGTGAAGTAACCATTGATTTTAATAAGGATATGGAAGGGGGAAAAAAATATAGAGTAACTATTAAAAAAAATTTAACGGATTTTTATTTAAATGAACTTGATCGCGAGTACTGTTTTTTTATGACGCCTGATGGCCTAAAATCTTTAAAGCCAGTTATTGAAAATGCGACACATGATATATATGCTTTTATAACAAATAATGAGCCAGTAATAAATATTGTGCCACTAAGTATAGTTGCAAACAAAGTTACTTTTACAATTAAATTTAATCACTCAATTGATATATTTAAGAGTTTAGGTTATTTTCAGTTTGAATATTCAGGCGGTTATGCTGTTACAGATATATCCTATGATAGTTACAGCTGGGATGAAAATACCAGTACTCTAACATTGGTAATTAATATTAATAGTTCAGCACCAGTAGGAACTACAACATATTTTTCTTTTATTATAACTGGAGGAGGGGAAGGAGTTGTTGATAGAGATGGAAATATCCTTGATAACAGCATAACAGTAGTGTTTTCATTTGATTGGTAATACAAAAGTCTAGAGTTAAAAATTTAAAGTCAGAAAAAAAAGATAAATACCTATTTTAAAGTTTATATAAGCTTATCCACACCTGGTTGCGAAAAGTGTAAAAAAAATTTATTGCAATCCTTCTTTATTAACAATTTAAAAAATATTTTATATAAAAATTAAAAAATAATTAAAATTTAGTTGAAAAAAATATAAAATTATCTATAATATATTTAATATGGATTTTTTATCTATATGATGTTGAGTGGATAACATAAATAAAAAGTATAGTGCATAATTATCAGGAGAGAACTATGCAACGTAGATATGTTAGATTGGTATGTTTTTTTGTTATTCTTCTGGGAGCTTTTTTATTTTATTCTGCAGGTGAAGATTTTGAGGATATTTT
>JAAYUW010000146.1 GCA_012517545.1 Exilispira sp. | reverse complement strand
CTGAAATATCCATAACCGTGCAAGATGCTCCAAGAGCTGTAAAGATAGGTATCTGCTGACCTCCTCCACATGCAAGTCCTAAAATATTTGCATTTTTAAAATCACAAAACCAATCTTCTGGAACAGGCTTTATTCGTGTCAACACAACAGACCATATCCCCATCCTGGCGTTTAAAAACGTCTCATGATTTATAGGTTTTCCCCATTCCCAGCCAGACTCGACCCATTTGTCGATAATTCTGGCATTTGTTGTCGTATAATTTGAAGATTCATCTGCATTTTTTTTCATGAAGTCTCTCCTTAAATTTGGCTATATTATTATTTTCCTTAGATTTTCTAACCTTTAACTGGAGTTTGAAATATTCTTCAATCGTAGATTATAAACCGTTAAGGAATCTAAAACCGTGTAGATAAATTTCTTTCATGAATACTGTGTACAATTATTATCCAAAACGATTAGATCTAAAACCATACAAATAAATTTCTTCTATGTTTTGAGCAGGAGCTATAGCCCAAATTACAAAATCTAAAGGACAACAGCCTGAAGAAAAACAATCTAATGCCTGCAATCTAAATTATTAAGTCCTGGAACAAATTTAATCATATAGCAGGCAAAAGTGGAAGGTCTAAAGTCAAGAAAAATAAACTTGATTATATAACAGCTTATATAACAGCATAAAGTTGAAAATCTAAAATCCATAGTTCGAGAAATTATATACGAAAGAAAAAAAAGAGATAACAAAAAAACAAAATAAATGCACTATAAACGAAAATCCTGAAAAGTTAAACTTCGAGTTTATATCCATTCTCTTTTAGCCATCTTCTTCTTTCTTTATAGTCTGGCATTACCTCTACAACTTTTTCCCAGTAACATTTTGAATGATTTTTAAAAAGAACATGTATAAGTTCATGGGTCACAACATAATCTATAATAAAAATTGGAGCCATGACCAGTCTATAAGTAAAGTTAAGATCTCTCTTAAAACAGGAACCCCATCTTGTTTTAGCACCGGTTATCCTTATTTTAGCAAAAGAGATACCATACTCTATCGAACAAATTTTTACCCTTTCATTTATTACAAAAAAAGCCATACTCTTATACCAATTTGTGAGAATCTCAGCTTTTCTATTTATATAACTTTCATCCAGATAAAATTGCGCATCTTTAAATTGAAGTGGATAATCTGGTGGAATATCCATATTTTTATAATTTTTAATAATATCGCTACTATTAAAAACAAAAACACTATCATCTGTCTTAAGATCATTTTTCAAAATGAGTGGATAATATTCACCAAGGTACAGGATCTTATCCTTTTTATTTTTGTCTTCTTCTTTCCTTTCTATACGCCTTTTATTGACCTTTTCCCTTGTCCTTTCAACCCATATAGAATGCCTCTGCACAACTGAGTAAATATCATGTTGACTGGCAAATTCAGGTGCTCGCACTATAAGATTTGTATCATCGTCTATGTGAAGGGATATAGTTCTGCGATTTGTCCGTATAATCTTTTTTATCTTTATATCTTTCAATTTTTAGATTTCCTTCCTTATTGTTATCTGCTTAAATCCAGTTAATAATCCAGTTATTTTTATCATTTACCCTATATTCCAGATAGCATATTTTTGATAATTTTAATGTACTAAATATTTAAGTGAGACGGTAAAATCTAGCTATTAATGACTTTTTTCAAATAATAATCAAGTAACAACTTAAACATTTTGCCGTGGTTGGGATATCTCAAGTGCAAAAGCTCGTGCAGGATCACCTTTACGCGCACCTCTTCAGGTTCATCAAGCAGTTTTTTTCTTATTCTCTGACATCTTATTTCTCCATTGCTATTTTTCAAGTGTTTTGCCAAGGATGTCTGTGTGGTCATAGCCTATGGAAATAATAATAGAAAATAGCGGTTTACAGAAATTGGTTGAATCCAGTCTTTCACCAGGTCTAACTTCAAGAACAATAAAATCACATCTTTTCTGTATAAAGTATGCCATTAATGGAAAAGTTAATACATCAAAATAAGTTGGCACAAATTTTTCTCTAATATTTTCTATAAAACCTTTATAACTCTCAACCAATCTGGAAAATTCGCTATCTTTTATAGCCCTGCCGTTTAATTGTATTCTTTCATTAATTTTAAAGAGATGTGGAGATGTATAAAGACCCACCTTTCTTTTTCCTGCGTAAATTAAAAGGTGCGAAAGATACAATGCTGTT
>JAAYUW010000145.1 GCA_012517545.1 Exilispira sp. | reverse complement strand
TTATCTCGCTGATATTTTATCGTTTATTCGATAAATGTATACTTTTTTTTATTTATCAATAAATAATGCAAGAATTTCAATTTCAAAAAGATGTGCTTCAATAAATATGTAGATACGGGTATATGAATTAATTAAAATTAAAATAGATATCACTTTAATTGCTAAAAACCTGAATTTGCAAAAATACCAGCATATCTAGAATTTACTATTTTTAAATACATGTCTATTGAGTAAGCATTTTTCGGATGAATCTATTTTATTTTATTTTAATAATAACTCAATGATTTTTTTTCTTATCTTTAAATTTTGGATATTTTCATATTGTTTTTTTAATTTTATACTTTATAGTAAATAAAAGAGAAAGTTAATTGTTATTTATCTTTTTGTTTAAAATAATTTTATGTTTAAATAAGGTTTTGCTTATAATAAGGTTTGAATATGACTAGAATAGATCACAAAGTGATTACTATCTTAATCATTATTTTTATTTCATTATGTTTTTTTTCTCAATCTAATGATACAGGCTCTCTTATAGATCAAGGGTTGGAAAATGACCCTCTGTTCCAGAATATCGATATTATGGACACATCTCTGGAAGTTTCATCTTCATCAACAGGTAATATTTCATATATTTTAACAGTTTTTTCTTCTGTAAAAAATTATTTAATTCGATTTGAGTTGATTCCTACTTCTGATTTGACTAAAGAATTTTTATATTTGTCTATGATCAATAATGTTACCAATGCCACTATTGTTAGAAATGGTTACACTGTTTCTGAAGAGATTGCAACTAAAGGAATAATCATAATCAAAAATATTCTAAATTATTTTTTTAATAGTATAAGCAAAGCTGAACCAAACGATTTTCAGGAAATTTCTAAAATAACAACATATGAAAAGGATATATTTAGAAAAAACAGAGCTCAAAAAATCAGGATGGTATTATCAAAAGATGGATGGATGATCGAAATAAACGATGTAGGGAGCGATTTTACGATAGATTCAATTTATTGCACTTCTATAAATCCTTCTGCTAATAGAAAAAAAATAATGGTAATAGAGCTCGTCCCAATATATAGTAACTTATTTGGAGAAGTAATAAAAGAGTTTTTTCTTAATCACCCCATTCAAAATGATTTAATTATTGGATTATACTAAAAGTTAAACTATTAAACACTTATTGAATATTGAGCATGTTAAATTAATTACAATTATTAATCTTAATTATACTACCTATATTTTTAAGAAGTAGTAGTTTTAATATATCTTCAAAGTAAATAATCAAAAAAATATTTTGGTTTTGAAAAATAACATAAGATGATTCTTAATTTCATACAACAATCTAAAGTCTAATGCTCGATAAGTATTATAACCTGAACAAAAATTGACTCTTCGTTTCAGGTAAATATTAATAAACTTAAATAAAAATTGGCTCTTCACAACTAGAAAAAAATGCGAAGAGCGAGAAGATAAATTACTTTTTCTAATTTAACTATAAAGAAAATTTTATTGTTTTCTTGTGTTTTAGACGCATAAACTGGTTAAAAAGAGAAAAGTATTACCCACACAAAATAGCGAAGAGTGATAAATAAAAATGGAGGGACAAATGATCAAGGAAAAAGCAAACATCAACTGGAACGAGCTCAAATTTTCTTATCTAAAAACAGATTATCGCTATATTTCGTTCTGGAAAGATGGCAAATGGGATGAAGGCAAACTTACAGAGGATAATTACATAAGGATTAACGAAGGTTCTACTGTTATCCATTATGGTCAGGGTGCATTTGAAGGCTTAAAAGCATTTACCCAGAAAAACGGGAGCATTGGTATTTTTAGACCAGATATGAATGCGAAAAGATTGCAAAACACTGCTAAGCGTATACTTATGGCTGAGGTTCCAGAAGACAAGTTTATTAAGGCATGCAAAGATGTCGTGGCCGCAAATTACAAGTATATTCCTCCTTATGGCTATGACGCTTCTTTTTATATTAGACCTTATGAAATAGGAGTTGGTGAGAATTTAGGTGTTAGACCAGCTCCAGAATATTTATTTTCAGTATTTGGAGTTCCCGTTGGCCCTTACTTTAAAGGTGGGTTCAATCCTGTAAATATGGTAGTGGCTGACTACGATAGAGCAGCTCCTAAGGGTACCGGTCATGTTAAAGTTGGAGGAAACTATGCATCATCATTGCTTCCTCATCAAATTGCTGCAGAGCAAGGATTTGCAGATTGCATATATTTAGATCCTAAAGAAAACAGGTATATTGAAGAAGTTGGTGCAGCAAACTTTTATGGTATAACGAAAAATGGAGAATTTGTTACTCCAAAATCTGGTTCAATTTTGCCCAGCATCACTAGATTATCGATTATGGAACTTTGTGAAAAAGTCTTAAAAATACCAGTATTTGAGAAACCCATTGATATTAATTCACTGGATCAATTTTCAGAAGTGGGTGCTTGTGGAACAGCAGCTGTTATTTCTCCTATTGGCTCTATAACATATAAAGATAAAGTCTTTAAATTTTATAAGGATGGTAAGGAAGTCGGTCCAATTACCAAAAAGTTGTATGAACTCTTATTGTCCATCCAGAGAGGTGAGTCAGATATATTTAAGGAATGGATCTACATTGTAGATTAAGCAAAATTATTTTTTTGTTTTAATTCATTACTTTAAACTTGAAACTTGTGAATAGGTTTTTTAATTTTAATTTTTTGTATTATTTAACTTTTAATTGATGGTTTTTATGGATATTATATAACTAAAATCCTGAAAGAAAGGATTATTTTAATAAAATTATATAATAATTTAAAATTCCGAAATATAATTTCTTTAAAACAATCTAAATTAAAAAATTCAGGATTAATAAATTTTATGAAAACTATATAAAAAAGTACGTTAAATATCTAAAAAAGTCTCATGAGGTTTTGTCTCATCTAGATATTATAATATAAAAATAATTAATATTTTCTCATTTTTCAAATTGGCTAAATAACACAAATAAAAATACGAATTGCGGAAAGTACATATATTTAGTTTGTTGTAAAAAAAGTCATAAACAGATTATTTTTTTCAAAAATGTTTTGTTAAACTGGAGATTAAAGTGTCAAACAATGATATATATGATGCTATCATAGTTGGTTCCGGTATAGCTGGTCTTTCTACAGCAATAATGTTAAAAGAAAAAGGTTTCGAACCTCTGGTAATTACCAAATCTAATGATATATTAGAAACTAACACAAGATGCGCCCAGGGTGGAATAATTGCATATCGTGAAGATGATGATCCCATGATACTTGCAGATGATATCTTTAAAGCAGGATCTTATTATAATTATAAGGATGCAGTCTATTTTCTTTCAAAAATAGGTCCAAAGCTTGTATTTGATTTTTTGATAGATAAAGTAGGAGTCGATTTTGATAAATCTTCAGATGGCGCCTATGATTACACTGAAGAAGATGCTCATTCTTTTAGAAGAATACTTCATAATAAAGATCAAACAGGCAAAAGTATACAAGAAGCTTTAGTTGATTATGCTAAAAGGATAAATGTTCAAATACTTACAGACCATACAGCAATAGATATAATCACAAACAATCATCATTCAGAGGATAATCAGGAATTATATGTTCAACCTGAAAGCATGGGGGTGTATGTTCTTGATAATAAATCATTTACAGTAAAACGGATACTTTCTCATAAAGTGGTTCTTGCAACTGGAGGAGTAGGAAATCTTTATTTGCATACAACAAATCCAGAGATAGCGACAGGTGATGGATTGAGCATGGCTTATAGAGCTTCAGTCGATATTATAAATGCTGAATTTATTCAATTTCATCCAACTTCACTTTTCCATAGAGACATAAAAAGGTTTTTAATATCAGAGGCTTTGAGAGGTGAAGGAGCTAAACTTTTTAATCCTAAAGGGGAAGCCTTTATGTCACGATATACACCTCTTGAAGAGCTGGATTCGAGAGATATTGTTGCTCGAGCTATCTTTGAAGAGATGGGAAGGATCGGAAGCGAATATATGCTCTTAGATGCTGCAAATTATTATAAGGGTAAAGTTCCGTTAAAAGATAGATTTACATCAATATATAAGACCTGTCTTGAAGGTGGAATAGATATAACAAAAGAGCCTATCCCTATAGTTCCAGCGGCTCATTACTTTTGTGGAGGTATAAGAGTAGATCTTCATGGAAGAACAAGTCTGAAAAACCTGTATGCAGTTGGTGAAAGTAGTTGTACAGGTCTTCATGGAGCCAATCGATTGGCATCGACTTCTTTATTAGAAGCTGTTGTTTTTAGTAAGGCGATTTGTGATGATTTTGTTGATAACTTCACAAAAATAGAAAAATCAAGATTCACATCTATTCCATTCTGGAAAGAGCCATCTCAAACTTTTCAATTTGATCCTCTTCTTATAAAACAGGATCTGATGAATATTCAAATGATAATGTGGAATTACGCTGGAATAATAAGAACAACAAAAGGACTGGAAAGAGCTCTTGCCGATTTGAACTATTTTGCCCATAGAATTTTTCAATTTTACAAAGAATCGAAATTAAATAGAAATATTATTGAACTTAGAAACTCAGTTGTTTCAGCTCAAATAATAGTCAATGCTGCTCTTCACAATAGGAAATCTATAGGGTGTCATTATATAAAAGATGAGTAAGATAAATCATTTAAAATAGTAGTTAAATCAATATTTTTCTTCAGTTTTGTCCTTATAAATTATATCTATAAAAAAATGAAGGGTTTATAATTATTCATAAAAATTCTACCTCTATTCAATTTAATATTTTGTAAGGTTTTCAAGCATATATTATCGTATATTTAAAACAGTAACTTTGAAGAATTGCAATTGATTAAGTTTTTAATTATAATTAATTTAAAATTTAAGGAAAATTCGCACAGGTTTGCTAAATATGTCTGATAGAATAAATATTTGTGAAATGCATTTTCCTTTACTTGTTCTTGGCTATGGAAGGAGACTTGGAATCTGGGTTTCAGGATGTAATAAAAACTGTAAGGGTTGCATATCTCCTGAATTTAAAAAAAAATCAGGCTATTTTTCTTATTCTACATCATATTTACAAAGTGAAATAGAACGTCTTATTTTTGAAAATAGATTAAATGGAATAACTATTTCAGGTGGAGAACCATTCCTTCAGTGGAAACAATTGCGAGAGATTATTTTACCTTTGAGAGAAAAATTCTCAGATTTAGATGTACTCGTCTTTACAGGATTTAAGTTCAATAGAAAACTGAATGGATTCGAAAAGGAAAATCAAAATTATGGAGAAGTTCAAAGTGAAGACAAAATCTGGAAAGAAAATATCAATTTTGATATATTTTTTTATAATTTCTAATTTTTTATCGGTAATCTTTTATTTTTTTTATAAGAATAATATTAAAAATTGCATAAATAAAAGAAATGAAAAAATTAAATTTTTAGGAAATTGTATCAAAAATAATGAAACAATTTCAAATTTTTATGAAATAAATCAAGAATATATTGTTAAAATATTAAATATGAATAAAGTTAG
>JAAYUW010000144.1 GCA_012517545.1 Exilispira sp. | reverse complement strand
GCCTTCTGGAACGGAACCTATTATTTCAGCAAAAAAGATGGAAGATTCATGAAAAACGTAATGAGGGTCCAGAACAATGACTTTGTCCTGGATGCATTCGTATCCGAGCAGTAATAGCAGGTCTATGTTTAAAATCAAGCAGATAAATAGCTAGAAAAATTTAGGAAAAGATGTATACTAATAAAAACAAATTTTTCCAGCCGCCCCTGAGAATTATATTTTCAAGGAGACATTATGGAATTGAAAGATGGCTACAGCACTGTTATAGGTGAAAGGGGAATAACTCTTTCAGGTGGTCAGAAACAGAGAGTTTCGATAGCTAGAGCTCTTATTTGCGAACCTTCGATATTGATACTGGATGATGCTCTTTCTGCTGTAGATGCTCAAACCGAACGAACAATATTAAATCTTATAAGAAAAGAGATAGAAAAAAGAACTTCAATAATTATTGCACACAGGATTTCAACGGTTAAAGATTGTGATAATATAATAGTTATCGAAGATGGAAGTATAATAGAGCAGGGAACCCATTCCCAATTGATTAAAAACAAAGGTTACTATAGTAGATTATACGATCTTCAAAGGTTGGCAGAAGATTTAAAAGCTGAAAAAGAAGCTTAGATTCTAATAACCGAGTTTGTTTGTGTGATCTGGCTTTTTTAAAAGTGCTGTATATTATTTTTTGCTTCAAAAAACACAAATAGGAAAAGAGGAAAAAGATGGATTTTTACGGTGAAGATTTTAAGGTGGAAGAAAAATTATATGATACAAGAGTAAGTTCTTTTCTATTAAAATATATAATGAAATACAAAAAATATGTATTTATCAGTTTATTATTGATAATTGTCATTTCTGGTGTTTCACTTGTAGTACCATATGTATCAAAAATATTTCTGGATAGATATGTTGTAAAAAGTGGTTACATTGCTTATCCTGGGGTTGTAGAAGAGTCAAAGTTGTTTCCATTAGAAAAAACAGCTTTTTTGGTTAAACAAATAAAAAAAGGTGTTAAGCTTGATAGTAACAGCTATTTTATCTTTCAAGCGAATTTACGTTATTTTTCAAAACCAGAACTTCAGGTAATGACTGAGAATAAAGCTATAACTGCAGATACCTATGTTCTTATCGAATCAACAGACAGGAAAAAACCAGAATTTGTAACTTTGATGGATAAATTGGTTGCAGAGAATAAAGCTTCAGCATTTGAAAATTTATATATTATAAGAGAAGATCAATATAAAGAGCTGGATTTGAAATCATTACTGATTGTGAGGAATTATGATATTTCTCTTATAAGCAAAATAGTTATTTTTTTAATTTTAGCCTTTGTAATACAATTTGTAGCAACGTACTACCAGACAATAATTCTTCAAAGACTTTCACAGTATGCAATGAGAGATTTAAGACATGATTTTTTCTCAAAGGTTTTAACATTTGATGTTTCTTACTTTGATTCAAATCCTATAGGAAGGATAGTTAACAGAGTTACAAATGACATCGAGGTCTTAAACGAACTATTTTCTGAAGTTCTGGTATCTTTATTTAGAGATATAATTTTAATTTCAGGAATTATAATATTCATGTACTGGCAGAATGTATATCTCGCACTTGCTGTTTCAATAGTTTTTCCTTTTATTGTTGTTTTGACCATTCTTTTCAGGGTAAAATCTGCAAATGCGTATAGAAAGGTTAGAAGCTTAATTTCAAGATTAAATGCATTTTTTTCAGAAACAATATCTGGTATAAGAATAATACAGCTTTTTACAGCCGAAAAAAAGAACTTCCAGAAATTTAATAATATCAATAATTCATTATATAAGGCAAATCTTGGGCAGATGTACGTTTATGGGGTCTTTAGACCTCTGATAGATTTTTTACGATGGTTTACTGTTGCTTCAGTCATATATTTTGGAGCAAGAGGAATACTTAATAATACTGTCTCCTATTGTTTAATTTTTCTATTTACTCAATATATCGCCAACCTTTTTGAACCAATCGGCGATCTTTCCGAAAAATTTGATATTATGATTTCGGCAAATGCAGCTGGAGAAAAGATACTTGCAGTATATAATGCAGATGTCAGGTTGGAAAAAGATGATCCTAAGAGCATTGTAAAATTTGAAAATGAAATGCTTCGAAAAAAGAAATGGGAAAACTATGAAAATGCCGTACGATTTGATGGTCTGGTTGAGTTCAAAAATGTTTGGTTCTCATATAAGCAAGATGAATGGGTACTGAAGGATGTATCCTTTCAAATTCAACCAAAAAAAACAGTTGCTATTGTTGGCGAAACTGGTGCTGGTAAATCTACTATAATATCCTTACTGTCTCATTTTTATGAGATACAGAAAGGTGCAATTTTAATTGATGATTTTTCATTATATTCTATACCATATAAAGTTTTAAGAAAAAATATTGCAATAGTCATGCAGGATGTCTTTTTATTTTCTAAGACTGTCAAAGAAAATATTATCCTTAATACTCCTTTTGATAAAGAAAAATTTGATAAAGTATGTCAGATGACACATGTAGATAAATTTATTGAGAAACTCCCAGATAAAGAAAATCAGATGGTTATGGAAAGAGGTGTAACATTTTCAGCGGGTGAACGACAACTTTTATCTTTTGCCAGAGCTCTTTATTTCGATCCCTCAATATTGATTCTTGATGAAGCAACTTCAAATATCGATTCTGAAACAGAAAAACTTATTCAGGATGCCATAAAAAATCTTATCCAGGATAGAACCTCTATAATTATAGCGCATAGACTTTCAACTATTAAATCTGCAGATAACATAATTGTTCTTGAAAATGGCAGAATAGTGGAATCTGGGAATCATAGTCAGCTAATAACAAAAAAAGGAATCTACTATACTCTTTATAAGTTGCAGTTTGAACCAATTTAGAACCTATGATTTACAACTTTTCGTTTTTTTAGTATATTTTTATAAAATTAAGTATAAAAAATTTATATGATTCAAGGAAAAATTATGGAAAAAAAGAATTTGAATTCTTTAAAATTAATTCTTAACAATATGAAGAACCTCAGTGAACTTAAGCTGAAGGATTTAAACGATCAGATAGAAGAATTTAAAGATAAGTTACTTTCAAAGGCTTTTTCCATAAAGGAATATATAGAATATCTAAATGAAAAGTACAATTATCCAGTTGAAATTTATGAGCATGCAAATATTGAGTATAAAGGAGAAAGGTTACCTGAAAGACCAGTATTGGTTTTATCAGGTGGTGGCGCTAGAGGTATGGCTCATGCCGGAGTATTCAAGGTTCTAAATGACCTGAAGATTAATCCTGTAGCGATAATAGGTACTTCAATAGGAGCTGTTGCAGGTAGCTTAATAGCTGATGGTAAAACAGCAATAGACATATATGACATTATGTATATAAACGAAGATATGTTCAGAACTTTAAAGTGGACTAACCCGCTTGTTAGAAAGAAAGTAAAAGATAAATTGACTAAATTTTTAAAAAAACATATAGATGCACATAATTTTGAAGAACTTAAAATTCCATTATATATAAATTCTGCAGATCTTAAAACCTGTAATAGAATTATATTCAAAAGTGGAGAACTCGTAAGTGCTGTAGTCGGTTCTGCTGCTATACCTTTCATGATTGAATCAGTCAAAAGAGATAACTTTCTTTTAACTGATGGTGGAGTCCTCGACAACTTTTGTGTTGATATTGCACACAATATAGATAATGACGGTATAATAATAATCGATGTTTCAGGTTCTACTGATCAAACATCATCTGTTTTACGAGATCATAGATTATTACAATTTTCAAAGGATATCATTGAAACTTCTAAATCTTTTGGTCAGAGAATTTTACCTATAGAAAGTGAAAAAGATGTTTATTCATTCATCAATAATATTTTTTACATGTTGAAATTGCGTGGTGGTTTAGCTCCTACCTTAAAAGGTGGTGAGATACTTATTACTCCAAATCTTAATGGAATGAAAGTATTTGACTTTGACAGAAGAGATTTTGCTTATCAAAAAGGGATAGAAGCCGCTAAGAGTGTTTTTAAAAAATTTTTATGAAGTTTTTATTTAGATTTTTACTTTATTTTCTATATTTTTTCGTTCTTTTCTTATTTACGAATAATTATTTGCGAAGAACTTATTTTTAAAATAATTTTATTTCGTGCAAAAGGTATCTATGAGCAGGTTTCATTTTCAATTTGAAAATCCATCTTATGTGAGAGAAAAAAACTTTGTCCCTATTAAAAATACTCTTGATTCTTCAAAACATATTTATTTTATAGGTATAGGTGGCATAGGGTTATCTGCATTAGCAAGACTCTATAAAGAAAGTGGAAAGTTAGTTTCTGGCTCAGATATAAATAAAAGTATGATCACAGATTCTCTTGAAACTCTTAATATTCATATTTTTTCACCGCAAAGCATTTCTAATATTGAGCAAGCCATAAAATACAATGGCCAGATTGATTGTGTCATATATTCTCCTGCGGTCTTGGAGTCTAACTGTGAACTTTCTTATTTTTTAAATCAAGGTATTCCTGTGTTTTCGTACGGAAATGGACTTTCTTATTTTGTAAATACTTCAAATAGCATAACAATATGTGGGACTCATGGTAAAAGTTCTACAACAGCAATACTCTGTGAAATACTTACAGAATCAAACAGACAAATCAAAAATTGCGATTTAAAAAATAAGAATAAAGATCATGGATCTTCATATTTGAAGCTCGAAAAAATCAATGTATCTTTTCTTTGCGGTGCAATTTTGAATAAATATAAGGTAAATAGTCATATTGCGGGTGGCGAAACTAATATTTTTTTTGCTGAAGCCTGCGAATATAAGGAAACTTTTCTAAATTATTTTCCAAAAGCATCAATTATACCTTCTTTAGAGGTAGATCACCTTGACTATTATAAAAAAGAAGCCAATTATTTAAAAGCCTTTATTGCATTTATTGAACAGATAAAAGATGGTTTTTTGATCATGAGACTTGAGACTAAAGAAGAAATAACTCTATACCTTTTTGCATTGTTATCGAAAAATATAGGAAAACTTGTAACTTATAGTTCTGATAAATTTAACATACTTTTAAAAAAGATTAGATTTGAAATTGAAGAAAATTTTATCCTCAAATCTTTGATTGCTGATCTTAAAGACATAGAAATATCAAGTAAGACAATATGCCACTTTCATTACGATTACAATGTTAATAGACCATTTGAATTGAAAATAAATAAAGAATTTATGCATAACTTGAAAAACAAGTTTTTTTTATCAAAAGATGCAGGTAATCTTTATGATCTGGCAAAGAGTCTGGAAAATTTCTTTATCGAAAATATTGATAATCCAGATTTATCACTATATGTTCTTAAGAATAAATTAAATGAAGAATACTTTATTTCACCTAAAGCGGAGATTAATGTCTGTGATAGAGAAAACATTGAAATAGTTGATAAGGATTTTTTTGAAATCTCTTTCCCAACCAAAGAATATGCAGCAAACTTTACAGCAGTTTATCTATTTTTTTTGTTTTCAGGTTATCTTAATAAAACTACTAAGAATATGTTTAAAGAATATCATGGTATAAAAAGAAGATTTGAGCTAGTAGGTTTTGATAATAATGATAATATTATAATTAGTGATTATGCCCATCATCCATCTGAGATAAAAACGCTTATAAATATTGCAAAGGCAAAATATCCTCAAAGGGATATAGTGCTTATATTTCAAGCACATCAACACTCAAGGACAAGACTATTTTTGAAAGATTTTTTATCTCTTTTTAAAGATATTAAGAATCTAATTTTATTACCAATATATGAGCAAAGAGATACAGCAAAAGATAAAAAATTGATGCCATCAGAACTATTTTACAAAAAAGTCAAGAAGGTCAACGAATTTGCGTTATTTTTCGATGATGTCGATCTATTATTTGAATATATCAAAAATAAAAATAGTAATGTTTTTCTTTTCACTGGAGCTGGTTCTATTGACTCTTTTGCCAAAAGCTATTTTGCTAAATATGGATCAACCCAAAAAAAATGAGTTGCTAATTTTGAACTCTTCGTTATGATCTGCTGGTAAAATTGTGATTCAATTATATTTGCAAAGGCAATTATTTTAAAATATGACATTTTTATACATGATTTTATTTATGTAAAAGCAAGAATCTTAAGAGGCTTGAATGAAATTTGATAAAAAAGCTTTGATTCTAGTTTTGCTAATCTTGATGTTCTTTTTGGTCTCCTGTGAAAAGGAAGAACTTAAATACAGTGATATAGCTTATTTTGCAAATCCAGTAATAGAAGATCTTGTGTCTTTTTTTAATGTTAATAATGATTTTCAGGAGTGCGCAAAGTACTTTAGCACATATTTTCTTAGTTCAATTCCTCCTGAAAACCTTGAAAAATTGTTTTTAAAGGTCTATTCCTCAATAGGTCCTTACATTGATAAAACTGTGGAATATAAGAGTATCAAACAGATTAAAAATAATATAATTGTTATATATTCAGCAAGTTTTAGAGATGAATCCGGACCAGTTTTAATAACATTAACCTTTACAAAGGGGAATCCAGATTACCAGTTAACTGGTTTTTCATTTGATTCTCCCAGGCTTCGCAGCAAATAGAGATATTTAATGCTGATATTATTTTATTAATTTTATTATTGTCATTTTATTGAAACTACAATTTTTTCACATTATTATGAAATTTATTTAGTTGAGATAAGTTAATCAAATAGAGTGGTAATATATTGGCAAAATAGATTGATAAGAAGAAAATACATTGAGAGTATTCGCAGCATTCTAACTTATTCACTTAATGTTTATTCCCTTTGATTATAAGGGATAGTCACTTAATATCCAAGATACATGGATGTAAATATTGGAGTATCAATTTCTCTTACAAACTCAATATTTAAGTAAAAAAAATTAAGGATTGTAATTATGGTTGTTAATGAAAAAGCATTATCAAAATTTATCAATTTTTTCAATCTAAAAATAGTTCGATATATACTTGTTGTTTTACTTGGAGCAGCATGTCTATTGCTAATATTTTATGTTCAATATCCAATTCAATCTTTCCTTTTGAACAGTCAATTTTTCTATAAGATAAATTCATTAATTATTCAAGCTCTAATTTATGGTGTCATAGCTTCTCTTATGCAGCGAACATCAACATTTGCTGTTTCTTTGCTTGCGCCAAATATTTGTATTGGTGGTTTTTTAAGCGGTGCTGCGTTAGGTATTGCAGAAGCTGTAAGTTACTCTTCAGCCTATGTTATGTCTTATGGCTTTAAATTCTTTATCTCATTTGAATTTTTAGTGAGGATTTCCAAGGTGCTTTTTCATGCTTCTTCAACTGGTATAATATCCTTTGGTTTAAAAGAAAAAAAGTTTGGTTATTATTATATACCTATAATTTTGATAGACACTATTTTAAATAGTCTTTCAGTTTTTGCAAACATAAGTGCAAAAAATCAGAAAAATGTTACTCTTATATCAATAATTGTTACAGTTTTGTTATTTATCTATTTCTTATTTTTAGCAAACATTGTAAGATTTAACACTGAAAAAAAAGGTGAAACAAAAAAAATCTCTAGTAACCGAGAAAATGAAAGAATAAAAAAACTTGTAGAAAAAAGAAAAATGGAAGGTAAAAAATAATTTTGTCTGGAAATTTTATGGGGAAAGATACAAAGGAAAAAGTGATAATTTGCGCTGTTAACGGTTATTCTATAACACTCGATGATGTTGAACAGACCTATCAGATCTTTCTGGATCAGGTTTATAAAGATGATCCAGAGATTATGTTAACAGATGAAGAGAAACTCAATCTATTGACAGATTCACTTTACACACTTATAGATGAAAGGCTTATATATATAGATGCTCAAAAAAATAATATTGAAGTTTCAGAGCAAGAGATACTTTTAGAGGAAGATGATTTTAGAAAGCAGTTTGGACAGGATCTACCACTAGAAGTCATACTTGGTGATAGGAATATTTCTTTGGAAGAGTTTAGAGAAAAATTAAAAATGGAACTTACTATAAGCAAAATGCTGAGACTTGTCATTCCTCAGGAACATATTGATGACTCACAGCTTTTAAATTATTACAATGAACACAAAGATGAGCTTGTTGAGCAACCATCATTTAAAGTTAATTTTGTAAGGTTAACCAGGGAAAACTACATTAAAAATCAAAAAAAAATTGAAGATAATCTATCCTCAAAAAAACTCTTTTCCGAAATTATTCAATCTTTAAAAAGTGATGCTGTGGAAAGTTTTACAAGCGATAAATTTTACTATTTAAGAGAATTTTTAGAGTTGGAGCAGGAAAAAATAAAAAACATGAAAATTGGTGAGATCGGATTTTTAAATACCGAAGATTATTTTTCTTTATTTCAACTCATCGATATAAAAGACAATTCTAGAAGCTTTGAGCAGGTTAAAGAGGAGTTGAAAGAAACCTTAGAAGAAGCTTTAAACCTGGAGATATACAATAACTATGTTGAAACTTTATTTAACGAAGCCAGGATAGAATTTGATGAAAAAAATTGTAAATTGTTATTTCGCTAAATCCGATATACTTATCTACCTTTTACTTCTGATTGTAGCTATTTCGCCTTTGATGAGTAAATTTTTTCATTCAGAAGTGAAAGGAGAAGATTCAAATTATTACAATTCCCTTTTTGTTGAAGTTGGATACCAGGGAAGCAAGCAGATTTATCCAATCTCACAGGATAGGTTGATAGATTTAAAACAGGGTAAAATAAAGATAGAGATAAGAGAAAAAAAAGTCTACGTTGTTGAATCAGATTGTCAGGATAAAATCTGTGTGAAAGCCGGTAAAATAGATAAACCCGGACAAATCATAGTGTGTATGCCAAATAAACTCTATATCAAAGTTATCAGTAAGAAAGAAGATGAGTATGATGGAATTTCATTCTGAGAATAGAGAAGTGGATTCATATTTAAGCAGGAGTGAAAGTAGTGATTCAACTGATGGTTTAGATAAAAACTTGAACAATAAGATACAAAATACAAAAGATCAATCTTATGAAAAATACGAAAAACTAAAACCACAAAAAAGCATTCTTAACTTTTCTGATAATCGATATATAGTTTTTTTTTCAATAATAGCCGCTATTTTAAGTTTTATTGAAACATTTTTACCAAAACCATTACTCTTTGTCAAAGTTGGTTTTGCATATGTACCAATTCTTTTGATTCTGGGGAAAGCACAACTTAAAGGAATTATCAGTATAATTCTTCTGAAATCAATACTTGGATCTATATTCGCCGGGACACTATTTTCTTTTACATTTCTTCTCTCTTTATCTGGAAATATCGGAGTTATAATCGGCATTCTGATATTATCTATTATTCCAATTGGTTTTTCAAGGATTGCAATTTCCATATTTCTTTCATCATTGTCAAATATTGCTCAACTTTTTTTTTATTCATTTTTTATAATAAGGGATATGTCTCTTTTAAACATAAGCCCCTTAATAATATGTTTTTCGGTAATCTCTGGTTTTTTTACAGGTCTTATAGCAGTCAATATAGAAAAGTACTATCTGGATATTAGGTTTGATCTTGTTTAAAGTGAACTTTTAATATTCAGCAAACTTTGAGCTTTTGTATAATCAAGTTAATTCACGGATTTTTGAATTTAGACTGTTTAATAGGAAATGTGTTTTATGGAAAAAATATGATAGATAAACTTAAATGAAAAGAATCAACTAGATATTACTAAAATAAATAAGAAAAAAATTGAATTTTAAATGGGTATAGAAAAAATCAAGATCGAGAAAGAAAATTTATCAATCGGAATAACTGATTTTATATCTATTATTAATCCTTCTATGGGTATAGAAGCAAACGAAATTTTAAAAAATAACTTTTCAAGATTTACAGAAAATTTTGAAAATGAACTTAATTCTCATAAAGAGTATTTTAAAAAATATCCAATATCCGATGCCAGATATGAAGTGCCAGTAAAGGTTAAATTCAGGTATAAAGATATTAATTTAAATTTTTTTGGTAGAGTTGATGCTTATGATGAAGAAAATGGTAATGTTTATGAGTTAAAAATATATGAACTTACAGAAGAACAGCTTTATAATAAGGAACTTATCGAACTATTTTCCTTTCAGTTGATGATGTATGGGTTATCTCTTTCTAAAGAGAAACGAAAAGTGGAAAATTTGATATTAATTGTTGTAAATTCTGATAAATCAAAAAAGTTGACATTTAACTACGATTTTGATAGAGAAGAAGTTCAAAAAAAAATCCGTAAAGTTTTCCCATTTCTCTATGATATCTATCTTTTTGAAAAAGAGAGAAAAAAATTCAACAATCGAAAGGCAAATTTTCCATATGAAAATATAAAGGAGATCCAGACTGAAATAATTTCTCAAATTCAGGGAAGTGAAAAGAAGATTACATTTATAGAAGCCCCTTTTGCCAGTGGGAAAACAGTGGCTACATTATATGCCCTGGCCAGAAAGTTTAATTTCCCAAAGATTCATTATTTTACTTCGAAAAATGTTCAAAAATTACAGGTAGCAGATGAAGCTGCAAAAATTGGTTTTTGCTGCATAATCAGAAATTCGATAGAGGAAAAATGTTATTATAAATATTCAATCTGCAGAATGAAAAAATGTAAATTTTATAGGACTCCAATTGAGAAGTATTCGATTTTTAGAGAAGAAGACTGCAAACTTATATGGGAAAAAACATTTACACCTGCTTTTGATATAGTTATTGCGGATTACAATCTTATGTTTTACAATTCTTTACCCATCGATAAAAATACAATTTGTGTAATCGATGAATATCATTCATTTTTATCGAGATTGTCTGACTTTTTTTCAATAACATTTTTAAAAGATGATATTATTAAAACTGAAAAATTGATAAATGAAAAGTATCCTGCTCTTAAAGCTGATTTTTATAGTCTTTTATTTACGGATGATTTTAAAGTTATCTATGATGAGACAGATTTCGATATCGATCAATATTTCTATAAAAATAATTCTTTAAAGTCTAACTTTGATAACGAATTTTTAGATGCAGTATCCTGTTTTTCAAGTAAATTTTTAGCTTATTATAATGGTTTACCGGAAAATAAGGCTTCAAATCTTGTAAAAGATCTTTATCCATTCTTCCATAAGCTGCAACTTCTTCTTGATCTATCTCAGTTTGATATAATTTCGTCTTATTTTCCCCTGGAAAATAAGAAAATTTTCACATATAGAGATGAAAAATCCCTGTTGAATATCTTATTTAGAAATTATAACAATATTATTGGCATTTCAGCAACACTTGAGCCAAAAGAACTTATCTTTTCTCTCCATGACACAGATAGTTTTTCGATATATACAACTTCAGAACCAAGAAAAATAAGGGCTTATATAATAAAATCTTATGAAACTGTTTCAAAAAAAAGAAAAGAAAATATTTATGGAATTGCCCACTTTATAAAAGAAAGAATTAAGCTGGAAAATATTAATAATCGTTCAGTTGATTGTGCCATACTTCTGTTTTTTCCATCTTACAGGTTTATAGTGGAAACTGAAATGCTAATAAATGATAGTTTATTTGACAAGATTTTATATATGAAAGATGAGCAAATAGGGGAAAATAATGGTAGATTGGCAGCAT
Source organism: Exilispira sp. (assembly GCA_012517545.1). Taxonomy (GTDB): domain Bacteria; phylum Spirochaetota; class JAAYUW01; order JAAYUW01; family JAAYUW01; genus Exilispira. Next base: position 23,714 of record JAAYUW010000144.1, on the reverse strand, counting down.
ATTCCTCGTTAAATGAAAATATAGAAAAGTCTAAATCAATAAACGCAGATATAGAAAATTATAAATATATTAACAATTGCAAAACATACAGTGGAAATGCTACAGAAATAGAAAAAATATTTTCAAATGGTAAAATTCACCTTCTTTTTGTTCCATATAGAAGCAAAATAGCTGAAGGAGCAAATTTTGGCTTTAATGTAATTGGAGGATTTTGTGTTGGTCTTCCATTTAGGGTCCCTGATTCTCTTTATAAGACCAGATCAGCAATGATGGATGATATATATGATCCATTTGCTCTATTGTCTCTTTTCCCAGCAATTAATGATGTACTTCAATCAAGTGGTAGAGTCGCTCGTAACTTAGAATCAGATTCTTTTTTATACTTTATTGGGAAAGAGTTTACTGAAAATGGAATAATGGATAAGATAAGAGATTATTATGAAAATTTGTCTATACTTGATTGAATTTTTTCTTTCCCACGAATGTATAAGGGATATTATTTAACATCTTACAATACTTAATCGAGAAGAAGTTTTAACTCTTTTTAATTTATTTTTAGTAACTTATTTATATATTGTAAAATTGAGAAATATCTTAATAAATTTGGTTTTGATTTTTGCAATATTTTTTAAAATTCTGGTTTGATTTAGATTTTAAATTTGTTATCATATTTATGTAAATTGAAATATAGGCTCTTCGCTTTTTTCTTTATAGCGAAGAGTGAAAAGAAAATGAGGAGAATATTATGAATGTTAAAATTGACAGAGAACTTTGCATAGGTTGTGGTGTTTGCACATCTATATATCCAGATCTTTTTGATATGGATGAAAATAATGAAAAAGCTATTGTAAAAAATATTGAAAACATTGATGAATCGCTAGTAAATGAGGCAATAGAGAGTTGCCCTGTTGGAGCGATAAGTAAGTAAATCTCTTATTTGTTTGATTTTAACTTAAGGATTAATAGAATATGCTTGTACTTGAAAACTTATCGTTTGGGTATACAGATCAATTACTTTTCAAGGATGTGAATGTCGAGATTAACAGGTATGATAAGATTGGTTTTGTAGGAAGAAACGGAAGTGGGAAAACTACTCTTTTGAAAATAATTGCTGGTGAAATTGATGACTTTTATGGAACAAGAATAATCAACCCAAATATAGAAATAGGTTTTCTTCCACAGGATATAAACTTCATAAAAGAAGGAGAAAGTGCATTTTCATTATGCAAAAAGGCATTTTCGCATATTGAGAATAAATTTGACGAACTATCAAGGCTATCCAGTCAGATAGAAGATCCACGGAATCAGGAGCAATATGATAGAATTTTAAGTGAACTGAGTGTAAGCGATGATGTCGAATTTGAGCATAAAATAAAAATTATTTTATCAAACCTTGGTTTTTTGCAATCCCAGTTTGATAAAGATCTTACACTGTTGTCAAGTGGATATAAAGTCAGAGCGTTTTTAGGATATCTCATGCTGTTCAAACCAGATATACTTATCCTTGATGAACCAACCAATTACCTTGATATAGATGCTATCAAATTTTTATTAGATTTTTTAAAGAGCTATGAAGGCGCATTTATCATAGTTTCACATGATAAACAGATCCTTGATACATCCACAAATAAAATATGGGATCTCTATGCTAAGAAACTTTATATCTATAATGGATGCAATTATACAGATTTTCTTTCGAGAAAGGAACAATATCTTACAAATCTAGAAGCTCAAGCTAAGAATCAACAGCAAAAAATCGACCAGCAGATGAAATTCATCGAAAGATTTAGATATACTGAAAGCAAGGCTTCGGCTGTTCAGAGTAGAATAAAACAACTTGAAAAGATAGAAAAGGTTGAGATACCTAGAGAATCAAATATATCCTTTGCATTTCACGGTTCTACAAATCAATTTTCAAATATTTTATCCTGCGAAAATTTAACTTTTGGTTATAATAATGAAGAAAATGGAAATATTCTTCTTGATAATATTCACTTTTCTATAATAAGAGATGATAAAATATTTCTTATAGGAAGAAATGGAATTGGGAAAACTACCTTTATTAAACTTTTAGTAGGCGAACTTCAACCTAAAAGAGGAAAGGTAACAAGGCATAACAACTCTAAAATAGGTTATTTTGAACAAAACAATACATTCTTTACCCTTGAAAATACAAATCTTTTCGATTATTTTGCATCTTCAGATTTTGCAGCATCGATGAGTCTGCAACAAATAAAGAGTTATCTTGGTCAATTTGGCTTTTCAGGGGATGATGTATATAAAGATATCTCAGTCCTTTCTGGCGGTGAAAAGGTAAGACTTCTACTTGCTAAAATCTTATATCCCCAGCCTGATATTCTTATACTTGATGAACCAACAACTCATCTTGATATCGCAACAAAAGAAATTCTTATAGAAAACTTAAAAAGCTTTAGTGGAGCCTTGTTTATTGTCTCACATGATATAGATTTTATTAGCAGACTTGCAAATAAATATATAACTATAATAAATAAGAATCTAGTCAACCTTGATAACATTTCGGATTATTTTCTATTGAAAGATTTAAGCAAAGAAAATGTACTTAGAATAAAAAACAAAGATAATAAAGAAAATAGTAAAAAAAAGATTTTATCGACAAATAAAAGGCAACAGATCCAGAAAGAAATTGAGGAAATTGAGTTGCAACTTAAAGATATTGAATCGCAAATGCAAAAGCTACAACATCAGTTTTCAATGCAGAATGATTATGAATCAATATCTAATTTGAGTTCTGAATATAAAAGACTAGAAAATAAATATGAAAATTTGTTTAATAGGCTAAATGAACTCGAACAAATGCTCAACTGATATATTGGATTTTCAATATTTTTCTTTATAGGAATAAGCAGTTTAAAAATTATTCTGTTAAATAAAAATACTGTTGGAGAGAATTGTTTTGATCTGAAAGTTATATCAAGTATAAAACCTTCTTCGGAGTAATACTTTACTGCTTTTCCATTTATTAAAAACCTGACACCTTTAACTTCATTGAACTGCATTACTGTGTTAACAACCTGGTAGATTTGCATTTCAATTGCTTTTATACCATTTTTATTTGCTAAGAAATACTCGTTAAAATCAAGAAATAATATTCCCTGTTTTATCCATGCCCCTTTTAGCTTTGTTCCCTTTGGTATAAGATTTAAATAAGGTTCTGGTGGATTATATGATACTAAAAAAGATAGTATGGAAAATATCGGAGAATCTGTATATGTTATGTCAATTTTTTTATATGTGAGAAATAATTCATCATTCGAATCAAGCGACGCTAGAAAAACCTTAAAATTTTTTGTTATTGTCTTTTTTTCTTCAGTTTTTTTATTTGTACTTATCGTCTCAATATTATTTTTCTCTTCTTGAATATTGCCAGAGTTTGTTGAACTTGTTGAGATATCCTCACTTTCTTTTAAAACTATTTCAGATTTTTCATTAGTATCCTGATTTGTGATATTATCATCGTCGTAATTTGATGTATTGCTATTAGTCTCAAGTTTAATATTTGATTCAATAGATTTATCACTATTTTTTTCAGCATTTTCAATATCTGATTCGTTTTTATTTTTTTGAAATAAACCAAGAATCTTTTGTAAAAGAGAATTATTTTCTTTTTTTATCTCATTTATATTTGTTTTTTCTGTTGAATTCGAAGTAGCATTTTCACTTTTGTTTTTATCAGAAGTAATATCAGATTCGTTTTGTTCGGTCTTATTTACTATATCATTGTTTTGTCTATTATCTTTAGATAAAATATTATTTTTTATTACAAAATCATACAAAATATATGCTGTATAGGACATTAAAGCTATTAAAACTATAATTAGAATAAAAGTAATAATTGAAGAGGAATTTTTATGTTTTCTTCTTTTTCCAGCCATATTTTTTTACCTGAAAATTTATCTTTTTTTAATTTTCGGAAAGAAAGATAGATAGTAAAATCCAAAGTGATGAATTTAGTTAAGATCAATTGATCTGGCAAATTATGAGTAATAAGTTGACAAATCAGCTTTTGTGAAGTAATAGATTTAATGAAAGGAGTTTCGCATGAAGAGGCATTTATTATTTACGGTATTTATTTTACTTGCCTTTATTTTTCTAACAGGTTGTAATACAAATCTTCCCTATATTCAGTTCAATGATGCCAGGCTGTATATTGAGATAGCTTTGACTGATTCTGAAAGAGCTACTGGTTTGATGTATAGATCTAGCATGCCTGAAGATCACGGGATGCTTTTTATCTTTGAAGAAGAGAGAGTTCTCAATTTCTGGATGAAAAATACAGAAATCCCTCTCTCGATAGCATATATCAGAGAAAATGGTTTAATTATTGGTATTTACGATATGAATCCGTTTGATGAAACTACTGTTTCGTCAATATATCCTTGTAAGTATGCTTTAGAAGTTAACAAAGGCTGGTTTGCAAAACATAACATAAAGCCAGGAGATGTTATCAAACTTCCATCCATGGAGCAGCTTTTAGAATGGCATAAGGAGCAAAGCAGCAAATGATTTCTTGTTTAGGGATATTTGATAGCAATAGAATAAATGATTTAACCGATATGATAGGGAAAAATCTTGAAGCACAATTCTTTATCATTTTTTATATAAAGATGGATGAGATAGTCAGGGAGATTTCTTCAAGGTTTAAAAATATAGTTTTTATTAAGATAGATTATATTTTTGCAAATGGATATAAAAATAAGGATGGATTTATAGTTTATCAACTAAAAAAAGAACCATCATGTTTATTCCTTGATTCAAATCCTGATCTAATAGCAGCTAAACTTGGCGAACAGAATTTTAAAAGCAATTCAGCAGTTATATTTTCTAATGTTTTAAAAAAAGATGAAGGAAATAATTTAATATTTTTTTTATACAATATTTTTGGTATGGATAGCAAACTTATTGGATTTGATTTTGATAATGTTGAAAATGCTATCTACTATCAATCAAAAGAAAGTGATTATTATTTTATTCTATTTGAAATTGATGAAAATATAGATTTCGAATATGATATTTCTTTCTGGGAAGATTACGAAGGTCCTTTTTTAATAACCGGAACTTCAAATGGTTATTTTAAGTCAATATTATGGCAAAATGCTGTTCAATTTTTTCACGAAAAGTTATCAAATATTTCACTTAAAGATATGCAGGAGAATATTAAATTTTTTCCACTAAAAGTTCAGTCTCTCAAGGATACAGTTAACATAATAAGATTAAAACTTGATTTTGGTTTATCTTTGGAAAATATCTATGAAGATATTTCTATTTTCTCTTATCAGTATGGCTACATTGAAAAATTAAATTCAAGTTCATTTCGAAATTCAATACGAAAATTTGTCCGCTATTCAAAAAATAATTTTGTAACTTTTTCATCAGATCTTATAAACTTGTTGGAATCCGAGCAAATGTTATTTTTTAGACTTCAAAATGGAAGAATTTTGAAAAAACTTGTATGTATTCCATCAAATTTACTTGTTTTTCCTACAGAATCAACTCCTTCTTTTACATCAAATTGCATGGTTCGATTTTACTGAAATACAAAAAATTACCTGAAATATATTATATGAAAAAAAAACTCGATGATAAATCTATTTTAGCACTTTTTCTTGAAATTTTTTCAGCATTAAGAGATATAACAGAAGAAGAAGTCATATGTGAAAGATTTTTGGAAAGAATAGGATACCATTTCAATATTCAAAAGGCAGCTATATTTTTAAAAGATCTTAAATTTGATGATATGATTTTTGTTTCAGGTATTGGTGTTAATAAAAAAAGTATAGGAATATCAAAATTTTCAGTTTTTCATCAAGGAATACATCCAATAATTTCTCAAAATATTTCCGTAAAATTTGATTTTGTTGATAGTAAAGATGTAGATGATTTTCCATTTCTTGATGGAACTGGTAAAGCCATTATTTTACCTATTATGTCTGAAAAAAGACCTCTTGGTTTTGCATTTTTTGGAAGATCAGGAATAAATTCTGAGATCTTTTCCGATTATGAAGAGAATATTTTTTCAAGTTTGCTTCAATTTTTAGCACCAATAATAGATTTACAGATGACTTACAAAGAGCTTTCTACATCTCAATCTAAGCTAATCGAAGCCTTAGAAAATTTAAAAAATTTCGAAAAAATAAAAAATTCATTTTTATATAATATTACACATGAGCTTAAAACTCCCCTTGTAACAATAGTTGGATACTCTGAAATGCTTCATACTAAAGATATGGGAGAGCTTAATCAAATTCAAATGAAAGGAGTAGAAACTATCTTAAAAAACTCATCACATCTTCTTAGAATGATTGATGATTTACTTACATTTGTCAATTTGTCAGATAAGATTTCGAATCTGGAGATAAAACAGGTTAATGTGGTTGAAATAGTTAAGGATACAATAAAAAAATTTGAGGATTCTGAATCTCCAATAATTTTGGATTCTGATTATAAAGAAATATTAATAATCGCAGATCAATACCTTATCTCTAAAGCTATTGAGCATTTACTGGAAAATGCAATAAAGTTCAATAGAAATAATATGCCGATAACCATAAGCTTAAAAATCGATGAAAGTGGAAATTATGTACTTGTTTCAGTTATAGACAATGGAATTGGAATGTCTTTTGAAACCTTTAAATATGCACTTGAAAATTTTATCCAGGAATCAAATGACTTAAATCGAAGCTATGGTGGAATAGGATTTGGATTACCTTTCGTTTATAAAATAATTTCAATACATAATTATGAAATGATATTTGAATCTGAAAAAAATAAAGGAACCAGAATTGGATTCAAGGCTCCAGTATTATCTTTCAAATGATTTTAACAACAAAGCTATTCAGATTTTGTCTTTGTTAGAAATAACATTGAGAGATTTTAAAGCTTTAGATGAATCAGAATTTAAAAATAATCAGAAATCACGACTTGATGGGCAATTTGAATTGCAGCAGAATTGTGATGAAAAAAATCTGGATGAAAACTTATCATATTTAGATTATTTAGAAAAAAATATTAATAATACTGATCTCTATCATAAAATGAATAATCTGTTTCAAGAACTCTATCCTTCAATAAATTATTTTCTTAAAATCAAAAAGGTAAAAGATCCAGATTTTGCAAGTGATTTTATTCTTTTAATCTACAAGACATTTATTCATTTTCTACTTAAGGCAAATCAATTTAGAAAAGGAAATAAAGACTTTATTTTTTATTACTACTTTATTAAATTTTTAAACCTTCAATATATGAATTTTAAAAGAAAAAAAGCAAATTTTAAGGACAATAGTTTAGAATTTGATGAAAAAATTCAATATGAATTCTCGTACAATAAGATCAGTGATAACGATTATAATGAAATGGATGTGATCAGAAAGTGTATTGATAATCATTTAACCAGCGATGAAAAGGCACTTTTTCTGGTTTATTATTTCTTTTTAATTCGTACGGAAGATCTTTATTTTTTATCGAGTTATTTTTCTATTGAGCTTTCCAGAATTATAGAGCTTTTTTTGAATGAAAATAAGAAAAATGATGATATTGGTGAATATTCACAAAATTGGGAAAAGAAGGAAAATTCAGCTTTAAATGTTTCAGATGACTTTTTAAAAATAGAAGAATTTAATTCTCGATATTCAAAAAAATTTGAGATTGCAAGTGAAGAATTGATAAATTTTCTTTTTGGTCAGAACATAGCAAATGTTCGAGTTTCAATTTTAAGAATTAAACAAAAAATGAAAAAAAGATGTAATTATTTGCTCGATTATGACTTATTATATTAAAAGGATTATTTATGGTAAAACCAGTTTTTTTAAAGGCGATAAGTGGTGAAACACTGTCGGCTGATGAAAAAATAGAGTTGGAAAATTACCTTCTTGAAAATCCAGAAAATCTCAGCACATATATTGCATTAAAGGATTTTTGTGATAAAGATTTTTATTACTCCGAGAGTATCGATGACTCTATTTTTATTTTAAAAGATAAAGGTTTAGTTTTTTCTTCACTTCCTTTACTTGAGAATCAGGTCATCAAGCGGCAGGCAGCTTCTCCTTCTTCAAGCAACAAGTATGTTAAGTTAAAAACAAAGTTCAAAGATGTTCTTATAATGATCAATATTGAACCTTTTCAAAATAATCTTGTGTTACATTCTGAAAAAGAAAATGTTTGTATCAGTCTTAAAACAAGTGCAAAAGATCTGTTTTCCTTTATACTGGAAAAAGATAGAGATTTTACTTATATTATAGATTTCGAAAATATGATTATCAATATTGATAAAAGTTCTCTAGGTTTATTTTTCCAATAACTTAAATAATTTTAATCACTTTTATTCTTAAATGGTTTAAGATTATTGCCTTTAACCTATTTATAGTTTGGTGGAATTTATCGTTAATCGAAAAAGTGAGTCTATTGAATTATCTTTATAAATTTCAAGTATTTTTTCAAAAAAGCTCTTATTATCTTTATTTATGAATATTTTTAGTATTTTTTCCACGTGACTCATGGGGATTATGTAATTTGAGCCAAAAAAAAGATCTGTTCCATTGATAAAAAAATTATATATAAGATTATTATCAGAAGCAGCAAAATGATTAAGACATGATAGAGAAACTATTGTTTCAGGAAGATCAAAATTATCTTTTAATGAATATGGATTTAAAAACTTTTTATTTATTAAAATAGATGAAAAATCTTTTTTTCTATATCCATGAGCTAAAAGTATCATTATATTGCACAATCCAAATAACGAATATATCTGTTCTACTTTTGTAAGTACAAATTTATTTATTTCGATGTTATTCCATATATTATCAGGAAGCTGAAAGTCGACATCTTTGCAAAGGACGACTTTACTATAATCGATGAAGCTTTTACTTTTACTTTCTATAATCATGGAGTATTTGTCTATGAATGAATCCAGATAAAATCCAATACTCGCATATTTTTCATTATTGTTTAGAATTTTTTTGCTATTTTCATATAAAAATTCACTTTCAAGATTAATATTTCTCATTTTGTTTTCATCGACCAAAAATCTTTCTGCTATATTATTACTAAGATGTACAAAAAATATCAGCTTTTCAAATTTTGCAAAATAAAAAGATAAAATTTCCCATGGAAGGGAAAAAATATTATCAGAAATAAAAAAAAATAAATATTTTGAGTCCATTTTTTCTATCTTTGAAAAATCGATAAAATCAAAAACTTCATTTAAAAATTTATTTTTGTAATCTGTAATTTTTTCCTTTTCTTCTGCCAAAATAGCTTGATTAAGCTTGAAAGAAATATTTAAAAGATATAAATATCTTGATTTTTTGAAAACATTTTTCTTCTTTATTGACAAATTTTTATTAAGATCAAAATAAAATGATGTCAAAATTTCATCTTTTAGAATTAAAATGAAAGAAGATGATATTATTTTAATTCTCTCAAAATTATCTTTATTCAAACTATAAAAAGATCTATTTGCATAATAGTTTTGCTCATAATTATTTTTTATTTGTTCGAAAGTTTTATTTTCTTGTTTGTCTATGATTTTGTTTTCAGAAAATTTATCATTCCACTGAAAGGGACCAAAAGATTGCTCTTCTGTTTCCAAAATATACTGGCAACTCTTAACATCTTCAATATTTATATAAGAATCAGGAGTATTTTTGATTATTTCCTCGATAATATGTTCTGGAAAATTCTTGATCCTGTATTTCTTAACTTTCATATTTAACTCTTGAATTTTTCAACTTTCACAGCTAAGATTAACTCTTCAGATGATACGGTGGTAGAAAATTGAAATAACAAAAAGCACTAATTTGCCGGATAAACCTAAAAAAGTCAATAATGAATTATTGTAAAAAAATAAGATCTATAATTTCTTTTCAAAAAAGTTGCCATCATAAATTTTCAAGAGCATCAGGGGATCTAATATAAAGAGGGAGTAATTCTTCAGCATCAATAAAATATTTTTTTATCTCATCATTTTCTTTAACACAATCAGCAATAATTTTTGTTAAATTTTTAAAATTCAAAGTTACTTCTTTTACATTTACTTTACTGGAAAATTCGGATAATTCTGTGCGAAAAGGATTCTCAGCATTATCATTTAATTTACTCAATTCCATAAAAAATGCTTCTTTGTTATCTACTATAAAGATATCATCGTTATTCATTGAATATAAATTTTTTTTAATTATTTCAAATAAGGTTAGATCATATATTTCAGGATTTAGAAGGTATTTTAAGAATGAATCAGAAGCAGCCCAATTTTCAGGATACTTTGAAAAATAAAATCTATTTTTTTTCCCAAAGATAAGAACATAAATATTGCATTTACTGATATTATTCAAAGTGTATGAGAGTGCAAAGATAGATGGAGTGGGTAATGGTAAAATATATGTTTTTGATCCAAAAGTAAGTCCTTTTATTAGGGAATGGGCTATTCTTACTCCAGTAAATGAACCAGGTCCAATACCTGTTATGACAAGATCTATATCGGTAATTTCTAAGTGAAGAGATTTTAATGCACAATCAAGAAGTAAAAGAGAGTGTTCAGTATGTTGAAAACAAGCTTTAACATCTATACTACAGTATTTATCATTTGAAAGTATAAAAATATAGCAATTTTCTGTAGAAGTATCAAGAAGTAAAATATTCATTATGTTTGAAAACCTTCAATATTCATTTTAAATGGCTTAAATCGAAACCAGGAATATAAAATTTTTTCTGTATAATTTCAGTTGCTCGAGTAACAATATAGATCAGTATAAGATAAACTATACCTATAAAAACATATATTTCAATGTTCATATAAGTTTTTGATGCAAAATTTTTGGAAATATAAAATAATTCAGGCAAGCCTATTGTATAAGCGACAGAAGTATATTGTATAAGATAGACGATCTCATTTGATAATGCAGGTATTGCAAATCTTAAAGCCTGTGGAAAAATTATATATTGAATTGTTTTCCATTTGTTCAGACCTATAGAATACGATGCTTCAAGTTGTTCTTTTGAGATAGCGAGAAATCCACCTTTAAGATATTCTGCTTGATAGGCTGATGAATTGATTATAAATGCTATAATTGATGCTGTCAAAGGAGAAAGTCGTATATCAATGCCAGGAAGGCCAAAGTATATAAGGAATAGTTGAACCATCATTGGTGTTCCGCGTATCAATGTAACAAAGCCAGTAGATAAAATTTTAAAAAATCTATTTCCATATAACATGCCAATTACAAGGAAAATAGCACCTATAAATCCAAAAAATGCAGATAATATGGTTAACTCCAGTGTTATCCCAAGTCCTTTGGTCAAAAGAGGGATATATGGAATTATCTTTTCAATAAATCTCATAGATTCTCCTATTTATGGCCTGTTTCACCATAAAGTTGACTTATCTTACTTAAGAACTCTCTGGTTCGGGGATTTTTTGCATTTGAAAAAAGTTCTTCAGGAAGACCCTGTTCTATTATCTTCCCTTTTTCCATAAATATTACTTCATTTGCTACTGACTTTGCAAATCCCATTTCATGAGTAACGCAGATCATGGTCATCCCATCTTTAGCAAGAGCTTGCATGACAGCTAGAACTTCACCTATTAACTCTGGGTCAAGCGCACTTGTTGGCTCATCAAAAAGGATAAGTAGTGGATCCATAGCTAATGCTCTAGCAATACCGACTCTTTGTTTCTGTCCACCAGAAAGTTGAGCAGGATATTTGTCTTTATGATCAGCTAATCCAACTCTATTAAGTTCATCTATAGCTTTTTTATATGCATCAGTCTTGTTCATTTTTCTAACTTTAAGTAATCCAAGAGCAACATTGTCTATTGCAGTAAGATGATTAAAAAGTGCGAAATGCTGAAATACCATCCCTATTTTTTGTCTAACAGCCGGGACAAGAGTATGTTTTAATGATGTAATTTCTTTATTTTGAAGATAAATTTTTCCCTTATCAGGAGGGTTTAAAAGATTAATACATCGAAGCAATGTCGATTTACCAGTTCCCGAAGGACCAACAATAACTTTTACCTCACCTTTGTTAAGAATAAAAGATACTCCATCAAGAACTTTTTGTTTACCAAAAGATTTTTCGATTGATTCGACTTTTAATAATTCATCTGCCATATTTATTCCTCATTAAGATTTATAAAATCATGAATGTAAATCTATTTATCAAAAATAAACCCTGGTATCTGAAATTTTTTTGACAAAGCATTCAAAGAGTAATAGAATATTTCAAATAAAACAAAGTATATTAAAGCACATGTAAGATAAACAATAAACGGATTTAAACTTGCAGTTACTTTCCCTGAAACTATCGCTGCAGATAGCTGTTGAGCTAAAATATCTCTTCCTGCCTTTAATATTTCAACAAGTCCAACTCCATATGCTAATGGAGTATCTTTTAAAACTATCGTAAATTCATTGGTAAAACCAGGTAATGATAATCTAATAGCTTGAGGGAGAATAACAAGATAAAATGTTCTAAATCTAGAAAGTCCTAATGAGAGTCCGGCTTCGGTCTGTTCTGTCGATATCGATAATACAGCTCCCCGGTATATCTGGGCTTGATAAGCTGATGATCTTAATCCAAGAGCTAAAGCAGCTGCAAAAAACTCTCCGAGATTTAAATAATTACCTAAACCAAAATAGAAGATAAAAATCAATATAAGAGGAGGTGTTCCTTTTAACAACCACTCGTATGCAAACATTAACTTTTTGGTAAATTTTGAACCATAAATTCGGAAAAAAGTTACCATAATTCCAACGACAAGACCTATTATTATAGAGGTAAAAGTAAGTAAAATAGCAGTCAATGCACCCGATAATAGCATAGGCATGTTTTTAAAAAGAAATAAAAGATTATGTTCAAATATTTCCATTTATCTCCACCTTCGTTTGAATAAAATAAATATCCTCTATATGCTCATTGACTTTACACAAAATAAATTGCTTATAAACTAGTTTAACGGTTTTATAAGCTTAAAACTTAAGCATTATGATAAAAACTTCAAATCAATAGATTAAAATAAATATTTTTGCAAGTTCAAAATCCAAAATCACATATTGCTTGAAATCTTTGTAAAGAAATCCATTTTAAAATAAAAGCATGAAGAACAACTCCTCATGCTTTTATACAAATTATTACTTTTTATATAACAAAACCTTATGTCTAAATTAAATAAACCTTCAAAAAACGCATATGGTTAAAAAAAAGCTTCAGGCAAAAGGTAATAGAAGATCACTTTATAATGAGACTATGTAACAATAAAAAATCAATAAATATTACTTCACTCATTCTTAGCAACCATATGCTGGCAAACAAGCAAAATTTATTGCCCTCTTACAAGATTAAATTTTGTTTTGCACATTAACACTAAAAGCAATACTTAACATCTGACTTTAGAGTTTTTTTGTTATAATATATTGCCAAAACATTAATCCAAGACACTGAATTGTTGCCTAAAATCTTTTCTCGGAACATTAAACTTTTGATTGTTATGTGCATGTGGAAGGCCAAGAGTGCATTGTTAGAAGTATAATTTGATTAATTCAAGCCACTGTTGTGAACCTAAAAGTTCTTCGAGAATTTTATTAACTTTTTCAACAAGTTTGGAACCTTTTGGGAATGCAATACCATAGCTTTCATTGCTCTGGATAGTATAAATGATCTTTACAGGTTTAAGTTTTTCATATCCTTTTGCTGCTGAATCATCGATAATAACGCAATCAACATTGCCATTTAATAGTTCCTGAACAGCATTTACATTATTATCAAAACGAACGAGTTGAGTATCTTTCATTTTTTTAGCTTGAATAAAAGTCTCGTCTATATATGCCTCACCAGTTGTTCCTCTTTGCACACCAATCTTAAGTTTAGCAAGTTCTTCTTCTGAAGTAATTGTAAGGGTAGAATCTGATTTAGTAATAATAGATTGATTTGCTGTGTAATATGGGATAGAAAAATCAACCTTCTCTTTTCGTTCATCAGTTATAGTCATAGCTGCTAAAACCATATCAAACTTGTTGTTCTGGAGTGATGGGATGAGAGAATCGAAGTCAATGTCGACTATTTCAAGTTTCTTGTTCAATTTTGTTGCAATATATCTGGCAATATCCATATCCAGACCTTTAAACTCTTTGGAATCCGGGTCAGTGTATTCAAATGGAGGATACTCGGCATTTGTACCAACCTTTAAAAGATCTGAACTTTTCTGACAGGCAAAAAAAGAAGCCAAAACAAGTAAAAGAACAAAAATAATGGTAAATTTTTTCATAAAAATTACTCCTTAAAAAATTAAAAATTTCCATTGCATAAAGATAACTTATCTCAATCTTATTTTAAAATCTATGTTTTAAATGTCAAATCATTTTTAAAATTAAATAAATTTAAGTATCTAGTTGAAATTAAAAGCAATTAAAAGTTTATCAAAATCTTTTTTGTTGAAATCTATTAAAATTTAGATTCAATATTTATTTAATATTTATTTTGAAAATTATGATGATACGAATATAATTAGATTATTTCAATACTTTTGACAATAAAACATCTTTACTTTAAAAATATGCATGCTATCTATCTATAAAATGATCTAAGGAGTTTATACATGTCTAAAAAAAAGATCATAATAATGGGTGCGGCTGGTAGAGATTTTCATAATTTTAATGTGCTTTATAGAGATAATCCTGACTATGAAGTAGTCTGCTTTACAGCCACACAGATTCCTGATATTGCAGGAAGAAAATATCCCGCATCCCTTGCCGGGAAACTTTATCCAGATGGTATTCCTATTGAAGACGAGAAAGATCTTATTCCTCTTGTTAAGAAGCATTCTATTGATGAAGTTGTTTTTTCTTATTCAGATGTTATGCACGAGTATGTTATGCATCATGCTTCAAGAGTTATGGCTGCTGGTGCTGACTTTACAGTTGTTGGTTCCAGAAAAACCATGATCAAATCTACAAAACCAGTTATTGCTGTTTGTGCTGTTAGAACAGGTTGCGGTAAGTCACAAACAACCAGAGCTGTTGCTAATATCCTAAAAAAGATGGGGAAGAAAGTTGTTGCTATTCGACACCCCATGCCATATGGAGATCTTGAAAAACAGAAAGTTCAAAGATTTGCTACAATAGAAGACCTTAAAAAGCACAATTGTACCATTGAAGAGATGGAAGAGTATGAACCACATATAGCAAGAGGAAATGTTATTTATTCTGGCGTTGATTATGAAGCTATTTTACGAGCAGCTGAAAATGATCCAGATGGTTGTGATGTTATCTTATGGGATGGTGGTAATAATGATATGCCCTTTTATAAACCAGATCTTCATATTACAGTTGTCGATCCTCACAGACCAGGTCATGAACTGAAGTACTATCCTGGTGAGACAAATCTATACATGGCTGATGTTGTTGTAATAAACAAGATCGACTCAGCTTCAAATGAAAATATTCAGATAGTAAGAAAAAATATTCAGACTGCCAATCCAAATGCTATTGTTGTTGATGCTGCTTCTCCAATTTTTGTTGATAAATGGGAAGATATAAAGGGCAAGAGAGTTCTTGTCGTTGAAGATGGTCCTACTTTAACTCATGGCGAGATGAAATATGGTGCAGGCGTTGTTGCTGCTCAAAAATTTGGTGCTGCTACTCTTGTTGATCCAAGACCTTGGGTTGTTGGTAAAATTGAAGAAACCTATAAAAAATATCCATATATTGGCACTTTACTTCCAGCTATGGGTTATTCAGATGCTCAGATTAAAGATCTTGAAACAACTATCAATAAGGTAGATTGTGATTTAGTTATTATTGCAACACCTATAGATCTTTCCAGAATTATCAAGATTAAAAAACCTGCTTATCGAGTCATATATGAGTTGCAGGAAATAGGTAAACCAGATTTGACTGATGTTTTGGCTGAATTTGTAAAGAAAAATTTTAAAAAATAGTCTATTACTTATTACTGTTTACATGAGTAGAAAGATAAATCTTCTTGAAAATTTACTTTTAACCTTTTACTAAAAGATGATTTATTTTATGTTTTATATAAAAAGGGCTGCTTTTAGCAGCCTTTTTTATATAATTAATAATACTTAAAGTACTTTTATTGTAATAAAGGATGCAACTAAACTGTTTTACTGCCAGTTATTTTCTTTTGCAATTCCTTCTGAAGATTTTTCTGAGTTATGCAACAAATTTTCTGGAACTTTTCAAGATCTTTCTTTGCATTAAAATCTTTTGCACCTATTTTTGCCTTCTATACCAGCTTCGCAATATAAAGATATGTGGCTTTTTGTGGTGAATTTATTATCTTTTAGTATTCGTAAGAAAATAGGGCATTTATCGGTATAATATATTTATCATTCATCTTCAAACTGCTTGATTTTCAATTATTATTGAATTACTGTAAAATTTCATCCTTTATTTCAATTAGGAAAAATTACAATCAGGAATAATCAATTCTAATATTAGAAGTGATCTTTTACTGACCAAATATAATAGATTTTAGTTTATAACAATTAAAAAAACTTTTTGATTTCCAGTCATATATTTCGATATGCAGATGCTTCCCATGTCCTTTTTTCTGTGCATTTAAACCAGTGTTTCCTCCGTATCCTATCATATCGCCTGCTTTGATAATATCTCCTCTTTTTACGGTAGTTTTATACATATGAAAGTAAAAAATAAACCATTTTTGAGTTGGGTCATAGATTATTACTCCATTCCCACTTTTTGGTGAAATACCGCCATTTTTATAGGATTCGAATGTAGTTCCTCCCTGCCAATCATTCTCTGAGGCTACAACAATACCAGAAGTCATAGAATATATTTCAGGACCTATTTCATATTTTCCATTATTTTTTATCTTGTTAAAAAAGATGTCCAGAGCATTTTGATGATTTTGTGAAAGGGATTTTCTTGTTGGTACAGTATACGTATTGTTTTTAAGTATTTTAGCTTTTTTATTATATGAAATATCTGGTTTTTTAAAATTTGAAAAATAAAAATCAAACAATTCTATAAAACTTTCTCGAACCGGGTAATATATATCTCTATAAAATAAGAAATCTCTGTAATAATCGCTTGATGGATTATCATTATACGCTTCTTTTAGTATGGATCTTGCAAATGCATCAGTGTAAATGATTGATAAAATAATCGTATGGTTGGGAATTATAATATTCATTAATTCATGTTTATCGATTATCTTTTCATCTACTAATTGTTTAACATCTTTAAATATCTTGTTTTTAGACTCAGTATCACTGTAGTTAAAAGAGATAGGGTTCAATTTTAAAGCTATAGCATTTAAGATGGAATCTTTATTATCCTGGAATTTAACAGTAGATAAGTTGATATTCTCAATATTGTAGATCTCCTGAATTAAGACTCCTAATTTATATATATAATGTGCGTGTCGATCATTTCGAAAATTTAAGCCAATACTTTTATAAATAAATTCTGAATCTGCATAGTTATAATAAGATTTTTGATCATAATAACCTTCAGTTATCTTTGAATGAAAAATAGAAACCGGATTTGTCTGATTTTTTGTTTCATTTTCTCTTTGATCGATATTTTCAAAATCGATTGAAGTTTTGTCAGTGAAAAGTTCAAGATAAATGTATAGACTTAAAAGAGAAATTGATGATAATAAAACAAATAGTAAGCAGATAAGTAAAGTATTTTTTTTTGCAATCATATTTTTATTCTTTTTTAACATCAATTTGTTTTGGTGATTCATCGGATTGGATTTCAATATTTTTTTGATTATTTTCTTCATCAGTTATGTTCTTTTGATTTTCAATGACTTTAAATACCTTTGTCCCTTCAATTAATGCCAATATATGAGACTTTGTAGCATTTGTAAGTTTAGAAACGTTCCCAACAGCTTTATTTATTTCGGCTGTTCCTTTTGTTATTTCATCCATACTGGATTTCACATTTTGCGATATCTGATTTAACTTTTTTACCGCGTCCAGGATTTCATTATTCCCTGCTTTCATTTCTGAAGCGCTATTTTTAACAGTTGACGTTATTTGATTCATCTGCTTTAAAACTTCGAGAATCTGTTTGCTTCCTTCTTTCTGTTCATTCATAGAAATCTTGGATTCTTCAACAGCTGTATTAACAAATGAAATCTTATCCAGAATAGAATCGAATGCATCTGAAGTTTCCTTTGATTCATTTGCTACTGAATCAATGGATTGCTTAATCTGGTTCAAATTTTGTGATATGGATTTTGATTGATTTGATGTCTGTTCGGATAGCTTTCTTATCTCATCTGCGACAACGGCAAAACCTTTACCATATTCTCCTGCATGTGCAGCTTCTATTGCTGCATTCATGGCAAGAAGATTCGTTTTATCGGCAATCGACATAATAAGTTTTGTAGTTGACGTAAGATTTTCAGACATTTTTGTTATTTCTTTGATCGTAATAAAAACTTTATCAAGTTTTGTTTTACCTTCTTCTGCAATTTTCAAAAGTTCTAAAGTATGTTTACCGGAGTTTTCAGTGTTTTGAGCAACAGAAACGATATTTGAAACCATTTCTTCTATGGCTGAAGATGCCTCTGTTATGAATGCTGCCTGGCTTTCAATTATATTGTTAAGACTATCTATGGATCTTGTTAGTTGTTCAACAGCTGCAGATGTCTGAGTTACAGCAACAGACTGTTCATCTATTTGATTTTTGGAACTTTCTAGATGCTTATTGATTTCATAAATCGCAGCAGCGGTTTCTTCCATATTACTTGCCAGATCAATACCAGTATTACTGAGATCATTTGCTTTTAAAAGAACATTCTGAATAACTGTATTCATTGATTTAACAAGATTATTCAGTTGTAAGGCTATGTAACCTATCTCATCATTTGTTTTATCGATAAAGTTAACTCGAAGATCTCCCGAAGATAGCTTTACAATAGGGTCTACAAGTTTTAAAATATTTTTAACAACTACATTATTTGTAACCAGAACAATAAGAATTATCATAACAACTAAACTTGCTCCAAGCTCAAATAAGATATTCCTTATAATTATGTGTGAGTCGTGAAGTATTTCTTCATAAGATTGAGTGACATAAACGAACCATGGAAGGCTATTAAGTTTGTTGTATACAAGAATACTTTTTATGCCCTGATAATCATAATCAAAGTAACCTCTCATCTCATTTGTATGAAGAAGTATATCTATATAGTCAGTCTGGTTCATTGAAGTCATAATAAGATTGGAATCTTTATGATGAAAGCATATCCCTCTTTCATCAACAAGTGCAATAAAACCAGTCTTTCCAAATACTTTGGTGGATAGGTTTTGAAAAGCAAACTTAGAGATAGAATAAGGGGCAAGAAGATAGTAAACTCGATCATCTTCCAGAATCAGACGTCTTCCAATGGCTATAATAGGAGTTTTTGTAACTGGTGAAAGAACTGCAAAATTGTTTATGTAAGAGTTCCCTTTCATTGATAGGAATTCCTTCGAAAATGGAAAATCAGAAAGTTTCAGATTTTTAATATTTGCTGTTGAAGATATAAGTGTACCATCTTTATTGAATACATAAACACCTTCAAGGTATGGGAACGAAATCATAAAAGATGTAATGTATCTTGTTAGCTCAGTATAGTTTTGTATATTTAAAAGCTCATAAATCTCAATATCTTCGAGTGATTTATTTATTACTTTTACTGTAGTAGAAACAGATTCTTCAATAAAATTTGATACTAGAGAAATGGAATTTAGCAGGTTATCTTTTGCTTTAATGGTTTCGCTGGAGATAAGTCCTCTATATATTATCAGGGTAAAAAAACCAAATACGAGTATCAATGTTATAATAACTACTAATGATAATTTGAGCGAAATGGAAAATCTTCTTTTTTCTTTCATATTTTCCTCGGTATCAAAAACATTTTCACCAAACATATGATAAGACATAATTTAAAATTTTGAAAACTTTTTTTTAATATAAATGAATAAAAGTGCAAAGTATCTTTTTTAAAACATCATTTTTTTAGCTATTGCATTTTTAATTTTTTTAGAAATTCAATAAATTGGTTCTTCTTTTTTTTATGGGTAATACTTATACTAGAATTATAAAGAGCAAAAACAGCAGATATGCTCTTAATCTTAATTTATGTGGTTAAGTCAAAGTGAAAAAATGAAATATGAATAAATTAAAAAATCAAAAAATACTTTGAAAAACTATAAATTAATCGAATATTAAATAAAAATTAGATGTTCTATAATTTATACGATTTTTTATTGTATCGACAATAGGATTAAAAGTTTTAAACAAAAATTTTCAAAATATGCTATTAAATATATTGAAGTAAATGAGTATGATAAATATTCTTAACTTAATATAGATAATTTTATTCTGGTTTTGCTTTGATTGATAGAAAAGGAAGGAATTATGCTGAATGATAATATTTTTGAGAAACTATCTTACCTTAGTAGATTAGATAAGATAGATGAATCCCTTGGAAATGAATTTAAAAATATTTTGCATTTTGTTGAAAAGATTTCAACTTTTAATATTCATTTAAATAAAGATTTAGATCATCAGTTTAACTCAAATCTTAATAATATCAGCAATTGCAATATAAATTATAATCTTAAAAATATTGATTCAAGTTCTTTACGAGAAGATAATGAATATGTTTTTAAAGAAATAAAACTTCTTCATTCAAATTTTTCAAATACAGAAGACGATTTTTGTATTACTCCTTTACTCCTTGATAAGGAAAAAAAAGAGGATAACGATGATTGATATAAAAAATTCTTACCTTTTATCTGAAAAAAAGAAAGATCTTATGGAATTTTATTCCAAAAATCTTGAAAAAAACGATGAAATCTTTGCTTTTATCCAAAAACCAGAATACAAATCTTGCCTGGAAAATATTGATAATTTATCTAAAACACTTTTAAAAAATTTACCAGTAGCAATAAAAGATAATATTGCAGTTAAAGGCTATACAAATAGTTGTTGTTCAAAAATACTTGAAAACTATCGACCGACCTACAATGCTGATGTTATCGAGACACTGCTTTCAAATGGAGCTTTTATTGCAGGTAAAACGAACATGGATGAGTTTGCCATGGGCTCTTCCTGCGAAAATTCTTGCTATAAGCCAACGAAGAATCCTTTAAACTATGATTTCATACCAGGTGGATCCTCCGGAGGCAGTGCTGCTGCTGTTGCTGCAGGTATGGTGCCGGTTGCACTTGGCTCCGATACTGGAGGATCTGTTCGACAACCAGCAAGTTTATGTGGCATATGGGGTTTTAAGCCATCATGGGGAGCTATATCAAGATACGGACTTACAGCTTTTGCATCATCTTTTGATGAGATCGGAGTTTTATCCTCAAATTTTTACGATCTGACTGTTGTTTTTGATCTTCTTGCCCATGTTTCCCCTCATGACATGACGACAGGCGAGATTAAAAGAAATGAATTTTTAAAAAATTCTATGAAGATACTCAACTATAAGAATTCCAATCAAAAGTTACAGTATCTGGATCTATTGAAAGATATTAAAGATAAAAAACTCAAAATAGGAATACTGAAAGGTCTTGACAGGTATATTTCATGTGAACAGACAAAAAATGAGTATTTTAATCAAATTGAATTTTTTAAAAAAGAAGGGCATGAAGTTATCGAACTATCTGTATCTGTTCCTTTGGATTTGCCTCTGGCTACATACTATATTATAGCTCCAGCTGAAGCATCCTCAAATCTTGCAAGGTACGATGGAATAAGATATGGTAAAAAAGTTGTAGATGCAAGGCGAATAGCTAAATCCGATCTTTTTGAAAATGTAAATAAATTGAGATCAGAAAATTTTGGTAAAGAGGTGTTGAGAAGGATAATTATAGGTAATTTTGTCCTATCTTCAGGTTACCAGGATAAATACTATTCAAAGGCTCAGGATATAAGGCAATATCTCATATCTATCTACAATAATTTTTTTGAAAATGTCGATCTTATTTTTACTCCAACTACACCATCATATTTAAAGAAAATTGGTCAGCAGATGTCAGTTATTGATATCTACTCGGCTGATCTATTCACAGTTACTGCAAATATTATTGGTTCTCCTGCCATATCGGTTCCATATGCCTTTAATAGAGATAACAAAATTGGTATTGGCATGCATCTAATGGCTAAACCAGGGAATGATAGTTTTTTATTAGAATCTACAGCTATTCTTTACAATGAAATCATTTCTGATTCTGTTTAAGCAATTTACAATATCATGTATTTTTTCTTAATTTTTTGAAAATATTACTGTTAATGTTATATTTTGCTCAAATAATAACGACTAAAGTAATGAAATTTTAATAAAAGATACTCCTCTTAAAAGATAGAATTTTTAAATTTTCTTTTTTATTCTTTGTTTTTTTAGATTTTGTAGTTAGACTTTGTTCTTCCTGAATCATGATTATAAAATTGGCAAAAGGAATTTGTTGAAAGCTAGGCTTAAAAATTTATTGTATATTGATCCTTTTTTTAGCTTTTAACTTTACTATTTTCCTGTTAACATAAAAAATAAATCAATCCAGGCAAATTATGAAAGATGGAATAAAGATTATTGGTGGAAAGTATAAAGGCAGAGTAATATTGGTTCCAGAGACAAGACTCCGACCAACGATAAGCATGGTTAAGGAGGCTGTTTTCGATATTATAGGAGATAAAATAAGTGGATCAAGTGTTTTGGATCTGTTTGCAGGCAGTGGCAATTATGGTATAGAGGCTCTATCAAGAGGTGCTTACCTTGCTGATTTCGTGGACTCAAATAAAAAAGCCTGCCGTGTTATAAGACAAAACCTTCTTAATATCAATGAGAAAGGAAATGTATTTTCTCTTGATTTCAGGAACTTTTTACGAAGGTGGGATTTTCAATATGATTATATATTTGCTTCTCCACCTTATTTTCTCGGCTTTGAAGATGAAATATTAAGATATATTTATCAATATAACCGTTTAAAAAAAGGTGGAACTTTATTTTTTCAGATTTATAAAAAGGTGGATCCCGATCTTTCTAAATTTAACATTCTGGATTGTCGAAGATACGGAATAACAAAACTGTATCTTTTGGAAATAAAATTATAGGTAATTACAGGCATTGAATAGTTTAATTCAGGTAAATCATGTTTTTTTAATTAATTTTTAAAGGGTAAAAGTGAGAAGCATAAAACTTGTTAAATTATCTTCAAATGAAGATATTGATGAAATAATAAACTCTTTTATAGATTCACTATATTTTGAACTTTCCTTTCATCCCAAGCCTGGTCTTGTGACTCCCATATCACAGGGTAGACACAAAGATATGGATTTTTTTATGATGTTTGAATCGATTCCTCTAATCAGAAAATATCTCAATGGACTAATGGATCTGTGTGATAAATCTTTTTATCTGGAACAAGAATCCATGGTGAAGGATAGTATGACTTTCCATATTGAAGATGAAGAACTTATGGATTATTTTTTTTCCATATTGGAAGAAGAGATAGAAAGATTTATTCATTTTGGTGCGATTGTTGAGAACCAGATGTTTTCAAAGACAAAAGGTGTAAATACATATAAAGGTATTATATTTACCTATTCAATCCTCTTTGTCGCAATGTATATTTTTTCGGAAGTCTATGAATACAAATTATTGGATAATGAAGGAAACTCTTTTAAGAT
>JAAYUW010000013.1 GCA_012517545.1 Exilispira sp. | reverse complement strand
TTTTTATTATTATCATCTTTAAGAGCTTTCCGATAAAACGAAGGATTCATCATTTTTCACAATAAAGAGAAGAGGAAGTAATGCCTCCAGATAATTTACATAAAATCTCATATAAAACTCTTGTTGTAGGTTACCGTGGTTCAAATATTGGTGATAAGCTTTTGATGGATTTAACCTTGAGACCTTTATTTTTGGTTAAGTACTTAACTGTTTTATCTAAAAAATTTCCAGAAATTAATTCTCTTTCAAATTATTCTTTCACTATTATGAATGAAAACAACAATAACACCTTAAAAACGAGTGGAACCAGTATAGAGAATAAAAGCTGGTTTAAATACCTTAGTTATTATATTTCTAATATTATTAAATGTGACCTTGTTATTTTTTTGGGTGGTATCTTCCAGGATATTTCATCATTTAGATCCTTTTTTTTCTATATCTTTCTTTTATATTTGAGCATAGTTAAGAATAAAAAGATAGTACTTCTAAACAGTTCGATCGAGATAAGCTTAAGTTTTAATAAAAAAATCTTTTCTCTTCTTTTTAAAAAAGCATTAAAGAGAAATTTACCGCTGTTTATAACTCTCAGAGATTCATATAGCTATGATATTATAAATAATTTATGTATAAATCTAAAATTCTCTCATTGCTATCAGGTCAAAGATATGCTCGACAATACCGACAGCGACTTTAGAGCTTTGATAAATCAAGAGTTACCATATCTAAAAATCCCTGATATTACTCATAAACCAGAATTTTTTACGTTAAATATTGAAAAACGGATAATTCAAAAATCAGGTAAAGATCTCTGTGCCACATGGAAAAAAAATTATGAAGATAATCAACAATCTATCTATAATCTTTTTATATTTCCGAACCTTTCATACATAAAAAATTATCATAGAGTAAAAAAAGGATTGTTTGATAAACCTGATCTCTCCTTGAAAATCGCAAATATATTGATATTTATATCAGACAAGAAGGATATTAACCTTATTCCTTCAAATTTATTCTTATTGAACCGTAGTATTAATCTTATATTGCTAAAGGAGAAGTCATTTGAGCAGGTTTATAAACTTTTAAAAGAGTTTTGCAAAAGAGAAGATGGAATAACTAAAAACATAGGATACTTTGAAAGACTTCATCCATTCCTGTTTTTTTCATCATATTTCAAGCAAATAATTGTACCTGAAAACACAAAGGTATCAAGATATATAGATACCTGGTTTAAATAATAAAAATATGGTTTCTGCGATTTACCTGCGTATCAAAAGTTCCAATAAGATTTTTAAATGCTAGATATCAATAAATAAGAGATAAAAGAGATTTTTTATTGTTTATTTTGTCGATAAATAAATTGATACGACTACTGGGTTAAGATAAAATAAAAATTCAATAAAATAAAGGTCTAAATGATTGATGAAAAACAATAAGAAAAAGAAAAGGCAATACAAAAGCAAGAAAAAACAGAGTAAAATTATTCAATTTTTTCTACTTTTATTTATTTTTTTATTATCCATCATTTTTTTCATAAATTATATCAACGAAAATGAATCAAACAGGGTAAACATCTTTTCTTTTAACAAATTTAATAACAATTTTTCCCAAAATGCAGATGAGACTTTAGAAGAATCTGAAGAAATTTCAGAATATAGTTATATATTTGACGAAGACCCTCAAAATAAAAATGAAAATAACTCTGCAGATAAACTGCCAGTTGATTCCTTTTATGAAAAGAACTCAGATCAGCAAGAAAAAATAGAAAAGAACAATAAATCTGAACCAGAGAGCATTTTTCAAAATCCTGAAAATATAATCCAGCCTAAAGGGAAAAAGGAAATATATATTATCCTGGATGATTTTGGTTATCAGGATACAACTGAAAGGATATTGAAACTTCCCTTTAAGATATCTGTGGCTATCCTTCCAGGACTGCCATATTCAGATAAGGGCTATAAGGCTTTTTCATCTTCAAGTAATATTACACCCATGCTGCATATACCAATGCAATCGATAAACAGCAATAGTTCCTCGGAGAAGTTAGAAATAAGGGTAAATGATGATTATGCTACGATTAAAAATAAACTTGAACACTTTCACAACCTTGTACCCGCCTTTTTTGCAAATAATCATATGGGTTCTAAAGTCTCTTTAAACAAACAGGTTGCCACTATTGTACTTAAGATACTATCCAGTATGGGGATAAGATTTATTGACTCAAACACGATAAATGGATCTCTTTTCGTAGATGCCGGGAAAGAGCTTGGTTATCCAGTTTTTAAAAATATGTTTTTTTTAGATTATCTTGAAGATAACAATTTACCACAGAGAGAGTTTAACTTAGCTTTAGATACGCTTAAACATCAAGACTTTGTAATCATTATCGGACATAACACAAAAGAAAATACTCTTTCATTTCTCGAACATCTTGCAAAAACTGATATTTTTGATAAATATGAATTTTTAACTGTACGTGATCTTTTTGAAAGACATTAAAATTTATCCATGTTTTTCTATCAAAAGTTTGCATTTTCAGCAAGGATTTATTCCATCTCGCAATCGACATAAGCCTGTCTCATCTTATTCAAGGCTCGTATCTCTATTTTTCTAATAGATTCAGAAGTAAGATCATATTTTTTAGCTATTTCTCGCAAAGTCATAGGCATAAATGTCGTTAATCCATATCGTTTTTCTATGATATCTCTTTCCCTTTCATCCAATATAGATAATAGATTATCAAGATCTTCCCGGTCGCACTTTTCCAGTAAAAACTTTTCGGGTGTATCATCACTTGGAAGCCTGTCCACTATCGAAAACTCTTCATTCTCTTTACCAGAATTTTCTATCGAAAGAAAAACAAATTTCAAAGCAGAAATTTCTTCAATAGAAATCTGATCATTACAATTACATGCCTTTGCTTTTCTTATTTTTTGCTGCTTTCGCAGAGGAATTCTTATCATTGATGATAGCTTATCGGCTGTTCTTGATATTGCCTGTTTAATCCAGAAATAAGCGTACATACAGAAATTATCACTCTTTGAATAATCATAATTTCTGATTGCATATAAAAGACCTATCATCCCTTCCTGGACAAGATCTTCTTTATAACTGTTATTATATGATAGTTTTGATGCAAGGTAATTTATAAGAGGTTTAAAGATATCTATAATGCTTTCGATACTCTGTTCGTTTCCTTCTTTTGCTGATTTAACAAGATCTGGAATATTTTCACTTGAAAAATTAATAAATATCTTTTGAGATGTAACCATCATATAATTTTGCTCCTTCAAAAATATAAGTGCAATTATTATGCCATGATTTTCACTATTTGTTTAAATATGAATAAATAACCTATATGCCACAATCTGTGTGCTAAAGAGTAACTTTAGATTGTATTGATCGATAGAAGTTTTTTTCTAAACTTTAGAGTTTAGATTATATCATCTTTTTTATAGAAAAAGGAGGAATTTTAAAAAATGATGCTATATACTAAAGATAAGTGTTTTGAATTACCGATATAATAGATTAAAAAAATATTGATCTAATGAAACTATTGAAACTATAGACGACAAATATATTTTTGTATTT
The DNA here is from genome assembly GCA_012517545.1 of Exilispira sp. Lineage (GTDB taxonomy): Bacteria > Spirochaetota > JAAYUW01 > JAAYUW01 > JAAYUW01 > Exilispira. Next base: position 11,284 of record JAAYUW010000013.1, on the reverse strand, counting down.
GATCCTGATTATACTAATTTTCTTTATTACAAAAAATGCAATGTCTAATATTTTATACTTTATTTGTGGAAAAAAAAATACAATAATGCATAAAAATTATTTAAATTTTTCTGGCGTTTTCTAAAAGTACACTCAGACAATCATATACAATCTGGTCTATTCTCTTTTTTTCAGAATTGTTAAGCTTGTCGATAAAAATAGTGTTACCAATATTTATAATTACTCTTTTATCTGGATTTATGGTAAAATCTCCCGGCGGTAATACTTCTCTAACACCATTTAAGGCTATTGGAACAATACAGGCATTTGCTATAACTGCAGCCTGTAAGCCTCCTCGTTGAAAATCCTGTAAGTTGCCATCTGGTGACATTTTACCTTCCGGGAAAATTATAACATGTTGCATATTATTAAGATTTTGCACAATTTTTTTTAAGGTTGAAATCCTTGACTTTGTATCTTTTACATCTACAAAAATTGAATGAGCTTGTTTCATCCAGTAATTCATAACTGGCATGGTTGCAAGTTCTTTGTTGGCAACAAAACCCGCAAGTACCGGCAAGGTGCCATAGATAACAGGTATATCATATGGAGAAGTATGATTCGAGACAAAAACTATCGGTTTATCCTGTGGAATATCAAAATTTCCAACAATTTCCAGTTTGATTTTTGCAATTTTTATGAGTGCTTTACCCCAGCTATTTATAACTCTAAAAACTTTTTTCTCCCAGCCTGGTTTAATCATGTAAACAAGTCTGGCTGGTATTTCAAAGCCACATACAAGAGTTCTTATTATAGCCTTAACCACCGGGTTTCTGGGATCCAGCTTCTTAACCTCATCCAGTAAAACTTTCCATCGGTTCTTTTTTCCTTTTAATAGTTCTGAGTACTTCAATCCACCAAGATATCCAACTGAATTTGAGACCAAATATTCATCATTTTCTTTACTATCTATTTTATTTGAATTATCTTCAATATCATTACTAAAATTATTGCTAAAAGGTTCAGTTTCATCTGAATTTAATTCACCCTGTCTCTGTATATTTGAAAAATATTGCATCTACTGGCCTCCCCAAAATGATTAATAAAAATAATACTAAACTAATAGTTTCAGGCTGTTTATTTTTACAAATTTCTAATGGATCTTCCACTGTCGACTTGTTAAATTTATTATTCTTCAATTTTGACTGTATTTATAAAAGTCTTTTCCCTGGACTTTAGACTTTCGACTTTAGACTGTAGTATTAACGATATTGTTAAAGCATAAAAAATATATTTGTCTATCTATTTAAAAGTTTCAAAGTTTGAGAAAATTCATCGTACAACTTATGCACAAGCAAGGAGACTCCTTTTTTGCCACCTCCTGCAGCATATATTGCAAAAGGTCTTCCGATAAGAACATAATCTATACCTAGAATTAATAATTTGACTATATCTTCTCCACACCTCACCCCACCATCGAACCCTATAATTAAATCTGGATATTCTTTGTGCAAATATTTTATATCAATATCAAGAAGCATACTTATTGATGATTTGAGAGATGATAAGCTTCTACCGCCATGATTGGATATTATGACAGAGTTTATGCCCGCTTCTGCAAGTTTAATACAGTCAAAAATTGAGCCAACCCCTTTGATTATTAAGTTTTTTTTAGTAGATTTTCTCAATATTTTTATCTGTTCAAGTGATAATCTGCCCACAGGGACATCACTTTTTTTTAAAGTTGGTAGAGTTATTGAATCAATATCTATAGAAATTGCCGTAATTGGAGTATTCTCGAAATATTCTAGCTTTTTTATAAGACTATTTAAAGGAGTTCTGGGTTTAAGAGTAATAATGCCACTATATTCTGCTTTTTTTAGAAATTTATCCATCTCAAGGTATTTGCTGTCAGATGAGCCATCTCCTATAAAACTCAGAATTCTTGATTCATTAGCACCATTTAAAAGCGAAAGATAAAACTCTTCTTCATCAAGCACTCCTCCAAGATTTGAAGTTACACCGGATATTGGAGCAATACAAAGTGGAAATATAACATCCTTGCCAAATAACTCATTTTTTATCTTCAGTTCATAGCCACTTTTTTCTCTCAAAAGCTCTAGCTCAAGTTTTAGATCTCTTAGATCATAGTAGTTTGCAATAAAAGATTCATTTTTATATGCTCCCCCCATGCCTGGTAATTCACCAATACAACCAGAACCATCACAGATCTTGCAGACCTTACATTTTCCCGCAAAATTTTTTATAGCATTTGCAAGAATATCTTTTTCAAGTGATTCTTCTTTTGCTCTCGCTATGATCCTTACATCTGGCTTTTTTCGATCTTTTGAAAATAGAATCTTGTCATAGTATTTTGATGAAGGAACATCAGGCAAATCCCTTTTAATTGTGTAAGTGCTGGCAGAACCATCTTTTAAAACTGGCTGCTCCTTTGGATATATCTTGAAAACATGCATACCTTTACCATTTTTATTTGAATAAACTAAATTCTCAGCTTTTCTTGGTATAGGTTCTTTACCTGTTATTATCAAAATATAGTTTGAAAGAATATCGTAATTTAAATACTCTTGATAAGGCTGATCAATAAAAAAACCTCCTTCAAGACGAAGGTTTATGTCCAACAAGTATATTTTATAAGATGATACAATATATTTTATTTCACAAGCCGTATGATATATCTTTAATCTCTCAATTATTTCAAGTGAATATTTGATAAGAGTATCGGATATTTTTTTATTGATTATGTCTGTTCTATATCGTTCAATTAAATTCCTGCTGTTAATATTTTGAATTTTCCAGACATTCAATATGGCTATTTCACGCTCTCCGATAAGCAGCTGAACCTTATACGTATCATCAGATAAAAAAGGCTCAGATATAATCTCACCGGTTGGAGAATTTTTTTTGCAATAAAGAAACGATTCATATAGATTTTCCTTTGAAACTCTAATTACTCCAAGACCTCCCATATTTTCCGTAGGTTTCAAAACCATATCTATTTTGGCAAGATTTTCCAGTTTTGCACTGTAAAACCAGTGAAGTTCTGTTTGTATCAAGTTTAAACCTGTAAAATAACCATTTTCTATATAACCCCTTAAAAGTGTGTACATCTTGTATTTGTTGGTAATTATTTCGGATAATGTATAGTTAAAATGCTTGAGGTTGAGGTGGTTTGACAGAGCTGCTATTGTTGCATGGACATCAGAATCGACTGAACCTATCCCGACTATAGATTTGAGCTCCAGTGAAGGAAGAGAATCGATATATCTTTTTATAGATTCGATATCTTTAGTGCTCAAGTTTATTGATACATCTGCAACATTATGTCCTGCTGCATTTGGATCTATATCGACAAGATAAATGAAATAACCTTTTTGTTTTGCTGCTAAAAGCAAAGGAAGTTCATATAGGGAACCTCCTAAAATTATTAAACTTTTTTTCTCCATACAAAACCTTTTTGCACAATATTTTTCCCGAATTTTTTATTTAATTCATCGACTTTTTTTATGGCTATATCTTTTTTAACATTCGTATCGAATAGATTGGAATTATCTTTAACTAAACCAGAAAGTTTTATCCCTATTAATCTTACCTTTTCTCCTTTAACCTTTGATTTTAAAAGATTTTCCATATTTTCAAAAGCAATGTTGGCGATAACATTATCATCAAAAGTTGGTTCACTGAGTGTTATCTGTTTTTGATATGTTTCAAAATCCTCATCTCTTATCTTTGAAGTTATGACCGACGCTTTATAGTTATCTTCTCTCAATCTTAATGCAAGTTCACTCGCCATCTGTGAAATCAAGTTAAAAAGCTCATCGGAAAATTTGCAATCTTCGTCAAATGTCGTTTCAGTTGAATATGATTTCTGAGTGGTATTTTGCTGAAATGATGTTTCATGCAGGAATTGTTTTAAGTAATAGTAACTGATAAAAGAACCCACTTTATTTATTAAAAAGCCCAGATCATATTGAAAAAGATCTTTAAAGTATATTATACCAAGCTTTTTAAGAGATTCTGAACTTTTTTTTCCGATAAATGGAAAGGCTGAAATAGGCAAAAAGTTAATAAAATCATTGAGTTTATCTTTTTCTATTATTAATATTCCATCCGGTTTACATCTATCTGATGCAATTTTTGATATTACCTTACTGCATGAAACGCCAATAGAACAGGTAAGCTTAAAATTTTTATAAACCTGTTCTTTTATTTCTTTAGCGAGATCTTCATAAGAATGAAAGAGAGGAATAAGTCCTGTAAGATCAAGATAAGCTTCATCTATCCCTGTTTTCTCCATAAAAACAGAATATCTCTCAACAAGACTAAATATCTCTTTTGAAACTTTATTATAATAATCTATTCTGGGTTCCACAAATATTGCTTTTGGACATAACCTTTGAGCAGTTGAAACTGGCATAGCGGATTTAATCCCATATTTTCTAGCCTCATAAGAACATGTTGAAACAACTCCTCTAGCAGGTGGTTTTCTCCCTATTATAACAGGCTGATCTTTCAACTCTGGATTGTCTCTCATCTCAATTGATGCAAAAAATGAGTCAAGGTCCAAATGGGCAATTACTCTATCTTCTTTCATAATGCTTTTTTTTGTATTTGATTTTATTAATTGCATTTTTTTCATTTTAAAACTAAACTTATATCAGAATAATTGGATAATTAGAAAATTCAAGTTATGTGACTAAATCCGATAAAACTAAAACATTTTTACTCTTTTAATATCGTTTTGAAACAAGATGCAATTAAAATTAATTTTAAGATATCGCTTTTTGATTTTTATTTTTTTCTCTGACATTCGGCTTTTGACTTTCTACTTTTGACTGTTGTACTTTCGATATGGTGGAAATTAAATATGAAAATTTCTAAAATATTTGCAGAACTATTTAACACGGATAAGAATAGCAATTATGCTAAATTAAAAAAGATAAAAAAAGAAATAAAAAATATATCCCCAAGGTACTACAATCCATATAAAGCAGTGGTCTATGGAACTTTTGCTTATGATTTATATTCCTTTTATCAATCCTGTCTATACTTCGAAAAACCTCTCAATCACTTATTTTTAAACAAAAAAGCTCTTGAAACAACGCTAAAATACATAATTTCCCTTTATGTACCAAAGGAGATTATGTCGTACATTCTGATGATGGAAAAGGAAAAAGTGGATGAAGTCATTGAAAAATTTGGGCAGGAGAAGACAGAAAAGTACTACAAGAAAATGATAAGTTATATATTATCCTACTTAAAACCTTCGACTATAAATACTATAGATAAAGATATATCAAGGATCAAGCAACTTTATGAACTTACAACATTCAACTATGTTGATATATTTAGCATATTCAATCTTGCTTTTACAACTACTCAAAACAAAAAAAACCTTTCATTCAACGATATAAGGGTTTCTCTGCGATTCATCAATTCTTTTGAAGATTTTACATTTTTAATCTCAAATGTTTCTTTAGAAGATTCGGTTTTAAATCCTCTTCTTATTTACCTTAAAAAATATGCTGAAATTGATCCTTCTTTCGTTTTTGACAATGGAAGAATAAAAAAAGAATTTTCCAGAATAAATAAAATGCTTACAGATAAATTTTCATATCTCAAATTTGAAATGTTTTTAAAATCCATGAAGGAAAATCCTGATTTTCAGATCAAAATTATACCCCATAGCGAAACATATGTTTCTGCTTTCATAAATGATAAGATAAAGATAGTTGAAGATTACATATCGACCTTGAAAGTGAATGAGATAGAAAAAAACTATAAGTTGATAATAAAATCAATATTTAATGAAATTCCTCTTATTAAAAGTGACATTTATAATGAAGAAGTTTCTACACATTTTTCAGCAAATCTCCTTCCTTCATTTTCAAAGGTTAAACCATTTGAGATTTTCAGAACATTTCTTGTAAATTTCTGGGAAGGAAAGATAAAAGAAACACTGAGTGATTTTATATTTCATGCAAATTATGCTGATGAAGAGTTTAAAACAATCTTAAATGACACTTTTCATATTGGTTCCGAATTTCTCGATAGAATAAATGATTTTGAATCAAACCTTGAAGATCTAAGAAAATTTCATATAATGATAATAAAAAAACCTGATACAATAACAAAATCCTCTTCTCAAAAATCAAATATTATCACATGTATAATGAATGCAAATAGAAATGCAGAATCTTTACTTATAGATGGATACAATTTTTTAGATAAGCTTGAATACATACTATATATAATAATTTTAAGTATTCAAAAAAAAGATCAATCCAGAATAACAAATCTGCTATCCTTGATAAATACTGACCTTTATAAGCAGTACAGATCCTTCTATGCAAAAGTAAAATCCTTAAAACCACTTGTAAGTATTAATAAGGTCTAAAATTTTAGACTTTTATCCCTGAACACTTCGTACAAAAATGAGTATTTACAGGATGGATTCCAGAATATATAAGAGTTAATTCCCGCTTCTTTTACACCTTTTATTTCATTTGTTATGTAACTTACCATATCTATCTTAACTTTAAGATTAAATGCCTGAATCCAGGGTCTTATAGAAATGTTATAGTTTGAGTTTTCCATCGCTCTTATTGTTCCATGTTGATAGATAAGTCTTACCGTATCTGGTTGCCCTAAACCCTTTTCATAGAAACCATCTGAAAAGTGGGATGGATAATACATCGGATAGATAGCATCAAGAATCTGCGAATCAAGGAAAATATCCTGTCCAATATGTCGACTTATCTTGTACCAGCATTGATAACCAAAAAAATCTGCACTGAGAGGTATTTTAAGTGAAGCTTTTGCGTTCTTGAAAAAAGAGTATATTAAGACATTTTTAGATATATTATCTTTATTGTATCTATAATAAACATCAGATATATTTCCTTCAGCTGGGAATCTAACATAATCAAACTGTATCTCTGAAACTCCCAGATTTTGAAGCTCAATAGCTGCATCAATTAAGTATTGTTGATATTCAAGATTGTATGGATCTATCCAGGCTTCCATCTTTGTCGCTCCCTTCCATGGAGCGTTTGCTGACTTACTCCATAAAGCGAACCTGCTATTATCATAATTGTAAGCAACAGGATCTCGAAAACATACAAAACGAGCAATAATCTTTATATTATGCTTATTCGCCTGCTCAAAAAGGTACTGTGTTTGTATAAGATTCCTTGATGACTTCATCTTAAGGGCTAATGGTAACTTTGACCCCCAGCTTAGATAACCAAAATCATCTTTAAAATCGACAACAAAAGCGTTTAGTCCACAGTAAGTTGCTATATCAACAAGTTCATCTATCTTCTTTTTTGAACTTGCAGCAAAAGAAGAAACATATAAACCTCTAATATTATTATCATCTGGTGTTTGAATGTTATCAAACTCTTTTTCGAGAACAAATCTATTTTCATTTTCTTCATATCGATATATACCATAATTTGAGTAAGCATAGATTGTCGAGTTTAACTCGAAAAATTTTTCGATTTCTTCTTTAATACTATCTCTTAAAATTATCTTTGTCTCAATAATCTTGTAAGAATTTTTGGTTTTTAAAGAACTTAAAAAAGAATTAACATCTAGTATATCTATCCCTTTAGAGGACTGATAACCTATAAATAATCTGTCATTGAAAAAAAATAGTGAACTTATTGTCTCGAAAAGCATAGAGTAGGATGAGGTATAAAAAACTCTTTTTACCCCATTGTAAAACCTGGAGAATTTTTTTGCATCAAGAACTTTACCAAAAAGTCCCGAGTATGATGTACCAACAAAGATTATGATCTTATCATCTATCCTGGCAAGTTCACAACTTGAGAAAAATGCGTTTGAAGGGATACCATCTGTTGAAACTGAAACAATTTTTCCGTTTAATTTTAAATAGATTGATTTGTCTGTAACAACCAGTGCTGTATTTTCATCTTTAATCTTATAATCTGTTATATACTCATATAAGGGATTTACCTTTAGGACACCAGGAATCTCATAGAGATCAGGAAAAAGCGAACTAACAGATGCTTCCTTTTCCCAGAGTGGATCCTGAAGGTTCTCGGTTCCACTTTTTGCAGGGTCATTAGACGCTGTAGAATCTGAAGTTGGCTGTTGATAGTCTGAACTTAAAAGACTCTTATTTTCCTCAGCATGAGAAGCAGGGTCAAAAAAGGCTGCAAGATCTCCACTATCAATCCTGTTAACCTTACCATTCACAAATAAAAAAGATTGAGATAAAATCAAAAAAAAGATAAAGAATACAAAAAGTGTATTGGCTTTTTTTTTCATAAAGGATCCCATAGTTAAATTATATTAAAATCAATATAAAGATCGAAAGTCCGGCAATAACATTTTATACTAAAGTCGAAAGGAGAAAATTGCAAGATAAACTTATCAGAACAGAATAATAATCCAAAATCTAAAATAGAAAGCACAGAAATAAAACATATTAGTTAAAAATTGATTGGATAAATTTATCATACTGTTTAACAAAAAGTCTATAATATATAAACAAGCCCAAAGTATGCATAAAGCCTGACAATTTCATTATCGGTAAAAGAAAGATAAAATTTTGTGCCTATTTTCAAATAATCCGATTGAAAAAATAAAAAAAATCCAGATCCAAAATTTTGAGCATACAGATAGTAGTCATACGAGTCGTAACTGGAAAATTGAGGCAGCGAAAAATAGGTATATATAGGGCTATCGTTGTAATAAAACTCAAGTCCGGTTTTTATCCTTATCTTATCTTTCCCTGCCTCAGCATCACCCTTACTGGAAGCCTCGCTCCGGTATTTGCCGGATAGGGGTAAAACATAATCTTTAAATACCAGTTGAAGTCTATATAGATACCTTTCAAAAGCTTTATCAGAAAATTTGAATATGAGATCTAACTTTTTAGAAAGGGCAAAATTTAAAGTCAAAGAAAAATAAGTTCGCTCGTCGAGGATTCCCTCTTCATCAAAAGGAAGATAGAGGTAAAATAAAAAAGTTAGAAACTTATCAAAAAATTTAAGTTTATCAATATTGAACTCAAAGTAATAAAAATCATCTGCATATGAATACTTATATGCTCTATATGTAAGACTTAACGCTAAATTCTTGAAAAATAGAAGGACCCGAATATTATCAGAAGGCTTAAGGTAAAACTCTGCAGGTTCATAAACTTCTTTATGAATATAGTTTAAACAAAGAATTTTATTCAGGGAAATGTAGATCATATAATTCAAAAAGTAGTAGTTATCCATTATATAAAATACTTTAGTTTCTGTTGCAAGATGAAGTAAAGGAGTTTTGGATTCTAAAAAAAGTTTGTAATCCATTGCAAAGAAAAAATTCAAGGGATCATTCAAACTAACATCAGCAACTTTTATAAGATTAGGGTCAAAGAAGTACTGAGAGCTAAAAAACGTAGAAAAGGAATGTGAATAATAATAGATTAAAGCTGATAAGCAGTTTTTGTTATAATCCTCAAGTAAGGCAAACTTGACAAAACTTCTATTTCTCGTAGCATTATCAAGATAAAAATCGTAAGAAAAGAAAAGACCTTTTTGAATAAGATCTGAATAACTGTCAGAAGGAGAACGATAAAAGTAAAACCTTATGCCTGGTGTGGTAAAGTAGTCCAGGGTTAAAGAATAAGCTGAAAAACCACTGAAAAAACCATAACCATATAAAAAAATAAACTCTCCAGTAAGAAGACTTGCATTGTTAAGATTTAGCAGCAGTGAATATCTGTTATTTCTATAAACCAGATTACCATAATCCCACTTGAAGATATAGACTGCATTTTCGGTTAGACTATATATATCATTACTATACAAAAAACTGTACGAAAAATAATACGTTAACTCAAATGGCAAGATAGATGTGAAAGCTGCCAGGCTCAACAGAGTCAAAACTCTACCCTCTTTTATATACACCAATATAATAGTAGTTGCAAAATGGAAAATTACAAAATTCAGGTAAAAATACAGATCTTTTTCACTTAAAAAATGCAGAACCCATAACTAAAAGATCGGCTCCTCTTTTAATAAGGGATCTGGCATTTTCAAAGTTGATCCCACCATCAGCTTCTATCATGTAACTATAACTTTTACTTCTTCGAATATCTTGTAGTTTATCTATCTTATCAAGAGCTGGTTCTATCATCTTCTGACCTGAAAAACCTGGTTCAACTGTCATAACAAGTACAAGGTCGAAGAGTTCAAGATAGTGGATCAAAATCTTAATATCAGTTGCTGGCTTTATGGAAACCCCAGCTTTTTTGCCAAGAGAATGAATCTTATCTATTATATCTATTAGTTTTTTTTCTTCCTCTACAAAACTTTCAAAATGAACTGTAATAAATTGAACATTTTTATGATTAAACATATCTAAAAAAAATAAAGGGTTTTCTATCATAAGGTGAACATCACCTAAAAGGATGGTTTTATCAAGAATTTCTGATGATATCTTTGGGCCAAAGGAGATATTTGGAACAAAATGCCCATCCATTATATCGAGATGCAGGTATTTACAACCAGATATTTCAGCTTTTTTAATGGAGTTTAAGATATCGGTAAAATCACAGGCAAAGATAGATGGTGCAATCTTTGAAAAGATATCGTCTCCTGCCTGATTTCTTGAGCTTTTACTAAACCACATAATTTACCTTTCTATTGTACTATGATATAGTTTAAATCTATTGCTGCCCCACAGTGAGAACCACCGTTGTTCCTTTAGTCAGCTGTTGACCAGCTTCAACAGATTGATTAAGAACGACACCTATCTGGGTAATGTCTGTCACAGTCTGGTATTCTATAGTTATAATTATGCCATTAGATTGTGCGTTTTCTATCACCTCTGAAATCTCTTTTCCAGTGTAATCAGGCATAACAATATTTTCAGGTAATTTACCTTTAGAGACAATCAAATTAATCTCGAAGACAGAATTCAGATCTGTCCCAGCAATAGGCTGCTGAGATATTATTTTCCCCTTTTCAAAAAGATCTGAGTACTGTTCTTCAACTTTAGCTATTTTAATATCTCTTTTTAAAGACAATGATAACTCTTGAAGTCTTTTTTCAACATAAAAAAGATTCTGGCCTGTAAAATCATCCAGATATGAGCTCTCAAGCCCTCTTGAAACCACAAGCTTTACGAAGCTCTTTTCTTTTAATGCATGCCCGTGAGCAGGGGATTGAGATATGATCTGCCCATATGGAAAATTTGAATATCTTGATTCTATTTGAACTATCAGGTTGAGTTGCTGAATCTGAGCAGCAGCCTCAACAAC
>JAAYUW010000143.1 GCA_012517545.1 Exilispira sp. | reverse complement strand
ATTTAAAGTATTTTAAGAGTCTTGTTACTCCTTTAGAAATTTTAATTTCACCTTTCTAGACCTTATTTTTTCCAGGATAAACATCTTTATTTTAAGCTACTAAATAAAGATATTTGCTTTTTCACAAAATATATATAGATTGTTCATGAACTTTAATAAAAGCAAATGTGATTAAATTGAAAAACTCAATTTTGATAGTATCATTTTATTTATTTCCTTACAATAGAGTTGGAGCGATACGAACTTCGCTATTTGCCAATTTTCTTTCATCAAAAGGTCACACTGTATATGCCGTTCAAGCTGATGAATCACACTATAAAAATGATATAGATTTTTCTCTAACTTTAAACCCTGAAATTAAACTAAGCAAAGTAAAAATAAAAACATTAAAGAACAGATCTATAAATCAATATAAATTTACGATTTCATTTTATAAAAGTATAGATAAAATTTTAAAGAAGGAAAAGATAGATTGCATGGTATTTAGTGGTGGTCCTTTCTACTATTTTATCTTAGGAACCATTTTTAAGAAGAAATATAAGATTCCTTATTTGCTGGATTATAGAGATATCTGGTATAGAGACAAGATCTTTAAAACGGAGCCTTATAGAGGAATAGAAAAATATACGGATAGAATTCTTGAGAAAATATCTGTTTCTAATGCAGATGCAATTATCGATGTTACAGAAAAATGTTCCCGGCTTCATAGAAAACTTTATCAAAATATGGATCCTGAAAAGTTTTATACAATTTTTAATGGTTTTGATGATAATTTTAAGCTAGAATCAAATAATAAAAATAGCCAGGGTGTTGAAGATGGTGTTGTGTTAAGTAAAGATAAAAATATGACAGAGTTTAATAATAATAATAAAGATATCGAATCTGTTGCAAATGGATCCAGTTACAAAACCATGAACCAAGCAAAAGGAAATGAAATTTCTCAAAAAAATAATGATCTTAGGTTAGGAATTTTTGGCAAATTTGCATTTTATAATAAAGAAGATGTAGATAAGATTATCGCACTTGAAAAACTTGATGAGGCTTTTGCTAAAATGCTTTTTATAGATGTTATAGGCAAAGAAGAACCTTACTTTATAAATAAAGCCAGAGAATCAAAATATATCAAATTTAACTTTTACGGACAGTTAAATTATATCGAAGGGATGAAAATATTATCCAGCGCAGATGCGTTTTTAACAAATTGTAATTACTCTTTCGCTCTTGGAACTAAAATATTTGACTATATCCTATTAAATAAACCAATTCTTGCCTTTGCAAAGGAAGATTGGGAAATTTCAAGACTTTTAAGCAGCTTTGAATACGGTTTTGTTTTAGATAACGAGCAGGATCTTTTACTTACCCTCAAGTTCATAAAAGAAAAAAAAATAAAATATTTAACAAAAAAAACTGAAATTATAAATCAATACTCGAGAACCAGGCAATTTGAAAAATTTGAAGACATTTTATCAAAAATAGTACAAAATTAGTTTTTATCTTCTTATTAAGAATTTTAACTGGAATAAAAAATTAATGTAACCTTATCATTGGTGACTTTATCTTTAGCAGTTTTAGTTTTATTATAAACCATTTAGGTTAAAGCTAATAATTATGTTTAGTTTATAATACATTTGAGGGAAAAAGATGAAAACCCTTGTTCAGCTTATTCGTTTGATATGGAAGGATAATAAGTTTCTTTTTTTGTTTACAATCATTTTATCAATCTTCACTTCTGTTTTTACTTTAATGCAGGCAGAGATCGGGCAGGCTTTTTTCTCGGCTATCAATACAACTTCAAGCTCGGAATCTCAGCAAACACTGACACCTGAGAAAAATAATCTTTCATCCGAAGATGATCTCTCTTCCACAGAGAATAATCAACTGAAAATCAAATCTGAATCAAAATTCAAACTATTCATAAATGCCTTATTGCAAGCTAGATCTTTAAAAGATTTTCTTGTTGTCATATTAAATCAGAGATCTATTGAACTTGTTCTATTATCAGGACTTGTATTTCTTATCTTCTACTTCATCTTTAAACTGATAATGTACCTGCAAAATTATGCTCAAATATATATATCATTTGAAGCAAGTTTAAAGATGCAAAAGGAAGTTTTTAGTAAGCTTTTAAATCTACCATCCTTGTACTTTAGAAAAGAAGGTAAAAGTGGAGATTTAATATCAAGGCTTATACACGATATAAACTCAATAAGAGGCTCTCTGGTTAATATAATAAACACAATATTTTTTCTTCCGGTGATAACCATCTTAAGTTTGATACTTCTCTTTAAAAAAAACCATATATTTACTCTTATATTACTTGTTCTTGGTTCAGTCGGTTTTATACTTATAAATAGAATAGCTCTACTTATAAAAGGCATTGTAACACAGAATAGCAAAAGAATGGCTAATACTGCTAATCATATCAATCAGACAATCTATGGCATAGATGTGATAAAAATATTTAATGCAAAAAAATATGAGGAAAAAAAGTTTTCTGAACTATTAAAATCCTATGCTAAATCATATAAAAAGTTAATCTCGATATCTCTTCTTGAAAGACCTGTTACTGAACTTATTGGAGCATTGATAATCATAGTCATACTACTTTCTGGATCAATACTCATATGGAGAGATGAGCTTACGATGGATCAGATAGTTGGTTTTATACTGTATCTTGTCGTTCTCGCTCCAAATCTTCAAAATGTTTCAAAGATTCTCTTTCAGCTTAACACAGCTGAAGGAGCAAATATAAGAATCCAGGAGATATTATCAATAGAAGAAGAATCTAAATACTTTGGATCTGAAATTCTTGAGAACTATAATGGAAACATTTGTTTTTCAGATGTATCTTTCTCTTATGAAAAGGAGTGGAATCTGTCAACATTGAAGAATACTAAAGATAAGAAAAAATCAAAAAAAAGTTTAGCTGAGCTACATGCCTTAAAAAATATATCGGTAAAAATAAATGAAGGGGAGTTTATAGCTCTTGTTGGACCAAGTGGTGCCGGGAAAAGCACATTTGTTAGTTTAATACCTGGACTTATATTTCCATCAAGTGGTAAAATTCTGTTTGACGGAAAAGATTATCAAAGTTATACACTTGAATCTATAAGATCCTATATTTCTCTTGTTCCGCAAGAAGTAACACTTTTCCCTGATACAATATTCAATAATATCGCTTTTGCTAATCCAGAGGCAAAAGAAGATGAAATCTATTACTTTGCAAGTCTTGCACACGCTCACGAGTTTATAACAAATCTGCCTGATGGCTACAATACTATACTTGGAGAAAGAGGCATTAACCTTTCTGGTGGACAGAAGCAAAGAATTGCTATAGCACGAGCTCTCTTAAAAAAACCAAAGATACTAATTTTTGATGAGGCAACATCGAGTCTCGATTCAGAGTCTGAAAAAGCGATACAAAATGCAATGGAATCGATAATGCATAACCAGACTACGATAGTTATAGCACACCGACTGTCAACTATACTCAAAGCTGACAGGATAATTGTACTTAATAAGGGTGAACTGGTTGAACAGGGTAATCATCAACAACTCATAAAGGAAAATGGCCTTTATAAGAAGCTCTATGATTCACAATTCAAGAGTCTGAATGTATAGATTGACAAGTTTTGCCACAACAGTCTTTTCTCCAAAGTTTACCATGGCATCTTTTTTAATCCGCTCTCTATCAAAAGTACTATGATTTTGATAGATCCATAAAAGAGCTTTTGATAACTCTTCAACATCGTTGGGAGGAACCAGTATGCCATTAGTTTCATCAATAGTATCTTCAGGTCCACCACAACTAGTGGCTATAACTGGAAGACCAGAGGATAAAGCTTCAATTATCGAAATCCCAAAGGTTTCAAAAAGACTTGAGCAAACAAAGCAATCTGAATTTTCTAATAGTTTATAAACCTGATCTTTTTTCAAGTTACCCAAAAACTCAACTTTTTTAGTGAGTGATAGATCTTTTGAGAGCTGTTCAAGTTCCTTTTTTAAAGGACCCGAGCCGGCTATTTTTAAAAAAACTTCATCGTTATCTTTAAATGCTTTATAAAAAGCCTTTAATAGTATATCATATCCTTTTATCTTTCTTAGACTACCAACAGAACAAAAATGATAACCATTTGCTTTTGAAGAAGTATGATTAGTATCTTGCATTGAAGTATCTTGTTTACAGATATCTAATGATTTTATAAAATTTGGAATAACCACAAATTTATCTTTCTTACCAAAATAATTAATAAATGTGTCGTTTAATCTATTACCAACCGAAATAATCCTTTTTGCAATTTTAACAGTATATTCAACATAAGGTAGATCATTTTTGCATATGCCATTGACAATAAACCGCGAATGGTGTTCTGTAACTATAAGAGGAATATTTTTCTTTTCAGCTAATCTGGCTGCCTCATACCCTGCAAAAAGGATTGAGTGAGCGTGGATAATATCTATATTAAAACCTTTTGATCTGATTTTATTGTAAATCTTCTTGAGATAAGAATAAAAAAAAAGTGTTCTTTTAAAATGAATTTTAGGAAAACCAAAGAAAGTTATGTTATCTTCTCTTCTTTCAACAAGCGATAGACGATTTGTTTTATATTTTATAAAATCGATAGGGGAAAAAGAGATAAAATTTGGATAAACCACAAAAACATTATCAACATATTTTGCTATAGATGTTATCTGTTCGTAAAAGTAAAGTCCATTTGATGGATATTTTTCGGATGGAAACCAGGAGCAAACGTATAATATGTTCATCAAAAACCTTTATTTCTATTCTTAAATTTTATATTTATGATATTAATTTTGAATTCTCGATATTATCTTTAAATTCACTATCAAAATTATACTCGGGAACAATTGATTTAATTTCCTCTCGTATTTGTATTTTACTCATATTTATAAAATCCTCAGGTCTATGTTGAATGAATTTTTCAATATTTTCTCTTTCGTACTTCATCTTCAATGGATCAAAACGCATAATACTCTTATTGTTTGTAGGTAACAACTCTTCTTTATTAAAATACAACTCTTCATAAAGTTTCTCCCCAGGTCTTAAACCAGTATATACTATAGAAATATCTTTACCCTCTGTAAGTCCATAAAAACTTATAAGATTTTTAGCGATTTCAACTATTTTATATTGTTGCCCCATATCAAGCACAAAAATATCACCCCCCTCTGAGTATGAGGAAGCATTGATGGTTAAAATCGCTGCTTCTGGAATAGTCATAAAGTATCGTTGTATATCAGGGTGAGTAACGGTTATTGGACCTCCCTTTTCTATCTGTTCTTTAAAAAGTGGAAGCACAGATCCTCTACTTCCAAGAACATTGCCAAATCTTACAATAGTCGTGCAAAGTTGATATTTTTTATAATAATAGATTGCTAGAAGCTCAGCCGCTCTTTTAGTTGCTCCCATTATATTGACAGGATTTACAGCTTTATCGGTTGATATTATAACACATTTTTTAATATTGTGTTTGACCGATAATTCAAGTATATTTTTTGTTCCAAAGATATTATTTGCTATAGCTTCAGCTTCGTTGAACTCCATCATAGGGACATGCTTATGTGCAGCTGCATGAAAAACAATATCTGGTTTATATTTTTCAAATATATTATCCATAAGAGAGATGTTTTTTATATTTGCTATCCTGTATACTATCTTTCTATCTATCTTATTTGCTTCGCAATATTTTTCAAGATCTTTTATAAGATTATATATAGAAAACTCACCCCTGCCAACTGCTATAAGCATATCTATATCAAACTTTAAAAGTTGTTTGCATAATTCGCTTCCTATGCTTCCGCCGGCTCCTGTAACAAGGATCCTTTTGCCGGTAAAAAGATCCTGTATCGCTTTAAGGTCAATTTCATACTCCTTTCTACCAAGAAGATCCTCTATTGATACATCCCTTAATGTTTTAAGTAAAGAAGCATTTTCTGAGATTTCAAAGACAGATGGAATTATCTTGATCTGGATATCTGGAAATTGAGTTTTTATTTTACCAACAATCGTATTTATCTGAACTGATGTGGCTGAAGGGATAGCTATGTATATCTTATTTACAGCATAATCTGAAACAACAGTAGATAGTTTATCCAGACCTCCAAAGATCCTTTTACCATTTAACAGTTGACCTTTTTTTTTCTCATCATCATCAAGAAAACCAACGACAGTATCTTCTTCTCCCCTTCGTATAATCTCAGCTAGAAGGTTTCTTCCAGCTTCCCCTGCACCTATTATAAGTATTAAATCTTTTTCTTTTTCAAAAGTCCTTTTGAAACTTCCATTTCTTCTTGAGTAATAATCACGATATAGTGCTCTATAAAATATTGAACCACTCAAAACAAAAAAGAAATCTATAAGAACAGCGAGTCTTGAAACACCCTTTGAAAAGAAAGCGAGCCATATACAGTAAAGAATTGCTGAGATGAGATTTGCAAAAGCAAGTCTATATATATCTTTTATGTTTGAATAAGCCCACATTATTGAATAAATATTTAATGCTGTAAAAATAGAAAAATAACATATAAGCTGAATAATTATATCCTGGTAGCGAATAAAGCGCAGGTTAGCCTTTATATCCGGATAGAATCTTAAAAAAAAAGCAACAAGATATGAACCTATTATTAAAAGAATATCTGCAATCAAAAAAAATCTATTTGAAAGAGTAAACTTTCGAAGTTTAGTATCACTTTTTTTCTTCATAAACCCCTCTTAACACAAAATAACCACAAATACTGTCTTTATAAGAATTGCTATATCAATAAATAAATTGTTATTATCAGCGTAGTTTTTAGCAAGCATTAACTTTTTTGGTAATAGTTCATTAATATAGTGAGTTTCAAAATCTTTCTCATTTTCAAGTAAATGCTCTTCATGCCTGAATTTTATTGAAGCCCAATCTGTTATCCCTGGTTTTACCTTTGAAAGTATATAGTTAAAATCTTCTATATAATAATCTGCATATTTTTTAACTTCTGGTCTAGGACCTACAAGGCTCATGTCTCCCTTTAGAACATTGAAAAACTGTGGAAACTCATCAAGTTTTGTCTTTCTTAAGAATTTGCCAGATCGGGTTATCCGCGGATCATTTTTTACAGTAACAAGAGTTCCGATTTTATCAGCGTCTTTAACCATGGAACGAAATTTGTATAAAAAAAACTCCTTGCTGTTTTTGCCCAATCTTTTTTGTTTATAAAAAACAGGGAAACCAGTTTCCATGACTATAATAATAGAAATAATAATAAATATCGGAAGTAAAATAACTATTGTTATAAATGATATTATTATATCAAAAGTTCGCTTTATTATTTTTTTTATCATATAATAGCTCAAAAAATATTTTAAAAAATGGTTTTGTCAGATAAAAATATACTATCTGTTTTTTCATAAAAACAAAACACCAAAATGCTTTGTATGCTTGTATATCTAAAAGCCAAAAATAAGCTAGTCGTTTGGTTTGCATGTCTGGTAATATAAAAAATCATTATAATAGCTGTAAATAAACTAAATAATAAAATTATATTGAATTTAGTATTTTTTCAATCTCATTTTTAAAATTTTCTATAGAATTAGATTTAAATAAATATTCTACATTTTGATTTTTTTGTCCACTTGCTATTTCTTTAGTTTGTATAGAGTTTATATTGGTTATTAGATCATCAATATCTGATACTAATGTAGCATAGTTAAGATCGAGAAGAATTCTTGCATGTTCTATTCCGTTGATATCAATTAAAAATGTATATAATCCAAAATATACTCCTTCAAAGATAGCTGTTGAATAAACTCCAATTTGAATCTTTGATTCTGCAAACAATGAATATATAGAAACACTATTTGAATCTATAACAGTAATATCTGATTCTTCTAAATATGGGTAAAGTTGCCTCCATACAGAATACTCTCCTGGATGTAATTTATATACAATTTTATAATTCGTAATCTTTTTACTAAGCTCGTATGCCATGAGTGATAATTTTTTACCAACAGTTCCTTGAGAAACAAATACAATTTGATTTTTTCTCTGTTTTTCATTATATATTTTTTTTTGTCTTTCAATAAAAGGGAAACCGATACTTATTATATTTTCTTTGCTAATTGGGAATTTTGAGCAATATTTCCAGAAATCTCCAAAAAGAAAAATATAATCTGAGAATGATCTTTTCTTTAAGTTTTCCAGAGGAAAATTATATCCAAGATGATAAGGACTAATAGTCCCATGTTGTATTTCAACAGTTTTTATATTGAGATCTTTACAGGCTTCGATAAAATTTTCATTCCCATAACTGCATACTATAAAGGAAACTTTTGGTGAAATCTTACATAATAGTTTTTTAAACCAGAATATTTCCCCAATACTTACAAATATAGAATGTTTCACAATTGATAATAAATTTATAGATATATTAAAATAGCTTTTTATCTCATTTTCTATATTTTGTAACAATATTACTTCATCATTGCTAAATACTAATTTTTTTCGATTTATTTTGCTTGTAATAGGGGCGAGTATTGTTTTTATAATATCAAGGTAATATATTTTTTCAGTTCTGGCTGGTTTAAAGTGCGTATTTCCAATAAAATATGGGGGTTCAAGATATATTATTTTATATTTATTTTTGATTTCTTCATAAAAATAATCAGTATATATATCGTAGAACTTTCCATCTTCAAGTTTTATTCTTCTAGGAGAACCGAATATTAGAATATCAAATTTCCCTGCAAAAAAAGGATTTTTTGAAAAAAAATTAAGCAGACCTTTAAAATTAATAATTAATCTGTCGAAAGGTTTTTCTTTTGCTTTATAATGCGGCTTTTCAATTAAACTTAATTTTCTTAGTATTATTGATTGTACAGAGATTCTTATTTTCTCCCAAAAAAAAGTATTATTTATTTTTTTATTCAATAGATCATATTTTTTTTCGATTTCATAAATAAAATTGTTAACAATTTCTATAGATTTTTTATCTGACATCTCCGATCCGTTGTAGTTTATTTAGTAGACAGATATTTAAAAATAGATTCTGCATATAAAAAATCAAGTTCAGTATCAATATCTACTGAACTTAATTGGTCCATGATATAGGCATAGCTTTTTTTAGCTGGAAAAAATGTTTTATATTTTTTTATTATTTCTGTTTTACATATATATATAGCACCATTTAATCTATAATAAATTGGGAGATCCTGACTTCGCTTATTTATCAACCTTTTAGGTAAGAAATTATTCATTTCAAGATCTTTACCTATTTTATTGCACCAAAGTGGGTTAAACTCTGTTTCACATACTGAAATTATCGAATTTGCATTTTTTTCAATAGATAGCGAAATGGCTTCATCAATATGGATCGATTTTCTTAATGGACTTGTTGGTTGTAAGAATACAATATATGAAAAAGTTCTTTCTTCATTATCAATTACATCTATTGCAACATCGACAGATTTAGATTCATCCTGAGCTAAGTTTGTTGGTCTATTTCTATATGGGATATTCATCTTCTTTGCTAACTCAATTATTTCCATACTGTCCGTAGAGATAATAATCTTATCAATAAATCTGGATCCTAAAGCAGATTCAACTGTCCATTGAATTAATGGCTTATTATTTAAGGACAGAATATTTTTATTTTTTAATCTTTTACTACCTGCTCGAGCTGGTATAATTGCAAGAAAAGTTTTCTCTTTAAACATTAAATGTTCCTTCAATCTTTTGAATTGTCCTTTTATAATCTTCCCACTGACCAATGTCAAGAAAATCATTTGTATTAACTGGATAGCTGAAAACTTTATGTGTCTTACTGGATATAATTTTTATTAAATCTGGCATATCTTTGAATTCTGCTTTATTAAATTCAGAAAAAATGCTATTATTAACTAAATATATACCTGTGCTTATTTGGAAAGTATATTCTGGTTTTTCAAGTATTTTACTGATTTCACCACCTTCATAAGATTCAACAACACCATAGGGAATTTTATAGTGTTGTATTGATGTAAGCAATGTAATCATTGAATCATTTTTTTTATGATAATTATATGCGTCAAGGTAATTTGTTTTCAATAAAACATCACAATTTGACAGAATAAAATCTGATTCAATTCTGTCTTTAAGATAAAATAAGCTGCCAGCTGTCCCTAAAAATTCTTCTTCCTTTATAAATTCTATATCATAATTTTTTTCCAGTCCATTAAAATATGCTATTATCATTTCACTTTTATAATTCACAGTTATATAAAATCTTTTTATCCCATATTCTAAAAAACTTTCAATAATTAATTCTAGAATCGATTTATTGCCGATAGGTATAAGTGGTTTTGGTAGGATTTTTGTAAATGGATCCAGACGGGTTCCTTTACCTCCAGCCATTATAACAACAGGTATCTTAAGATCATATTTTTGATTTTTTTTAAATTCCTGACCAAATAATTGCTTCCATGTATAATAATCAATAATATTTTTTTCATCATCTATAACAGGAATAACTTGAATAGAGTATCTTATCATTATTTCTCTAGCTAATTCTGCTGTAGCCTCGACATTAGAAATAGTGATAGGATTTGGATTAAAACAAGCATCAATATCACCTTTTAGATTTCCTGTTTTAATTATATAACGTCTTATATCACCATCTGTAATAGTTCCAATCAATTTTCTATTTTCTACAACAAATAAAGTCTTTTCCGATGTTATATCCAATTTTTTTAAAGCATCTATTATAGAAGTAGAACGGGAAATAAAAATATCTTTCATAAATCAAAACCTTTAATGTCATAAAAAGTTTTCTCGATATTTCCAATCTGAAAATCATCAATAATCTTAACAATCTTTTCAGCAGCATACCCATCACCATAAGGATTTTTAAGATTTTTAAGACTTTCCTGAAAACTATCAGACATTGCTTTATTAATAGCAGATAATATATCATCCTTATAAGGTTGACAGTCTATAACATTATCTGGCTTTATTCGTCCACTTTGTCTATCACCTATATTTATAGTTGGAATTTTTAAAATAGGAGCTTCAATTATACCACTTGAAGAATTACCAATAATTGCTGTAACATATTTCATTGTAGAAAGATATAATTTTTCTCCCAAAGATGCAAAAACAACAGCATTACCTTTATTTCTAAGAACAAAATTGTCAATCAATTCATTTATTCTTCTACCTGAAGGATCAGCATTGGCTTTTGTAAATATTAGAAGGCTATTATCAATAGAACTCAAGGCTTCTAACAATTGCACAAATTCGACCTCAGCATTCTTATATTTAAGAGTTGAAGGATGAAAAGTAATAAGAAAATTATATTTTTTAAACTTTACGCCTAGTTTTTGTTCTAATTCACTCTGCTTATAAAACTCAGTATTTAAAATATTATCAACAGCCAGAGCTCCAACATTAAAAACCCTCGATGGATCTTCTCCAAGCTGGATGACTCTTTTTCTGTATTGTTCAGTTGAAGTAAAATGAAGATATGAAAATTTTGTGATAGAATGCCTGATTCCATCATCAAATGAACCAGATGTTATTTCTCCCCCGTGAATATGACATATTGGAATTTGGTTTATATAGCAACAAATTGCAAATAATAGTGCTTCAAATCTATCACCAAGAATAATAGAAATGTCTGGTTTTAATCTATTGATAGATTCTGTAAAATTTATCAAGCCAATACCCATAGATTTCAGGATACCAGCAGGCGTATCTGAATCCAGTAGTATCTCTACCGTTTCATCAATAGGAAAATAATCGTTATTTATTTCATCAATAGTATAGCCAAAACTTTTAGATAAATGTGTACCTGAAACAATTAATTGAAGTTTAAGATTCTTATTATCAATTATTTTTTTTATTAATGGTTTTAATAAGCCATAATCTGCTCTACTCCCAGTGAATACACAAACTTTTTTCATAAATTTCCTCAAAAAATATCAATTTGTTCATCGGTATAGTAATCTTTTTGTGCGATTTTCCCGATTATTTTATCCCATAAAAACGGAGATAATCCATTACCGGGTCTTTTAACAGTCAAATTTGATTCTGAAAAAATTTCTCCTTTTCGTATAACTTTTGAAGCAACAATGCTTTTCCTCACTAAATTAATATTTTTTTTCTCACTTTCAGAAGGTTTTTTTACCCCATCTCCAAGACATTTTTCTATATTCCTTATTGAACTCACCATTTTTCTAAACTCTTCCGGTTCCATAGATGCCTTATGATCTGGTCCTTCCATTGATCTATCAAGGGTAAAATGTTTTTCTATAACTTTAGCTCCCAGAGCAACAGCAGCTAAAGGGACTTCCATCCCTTCTGTATGATCAGAATAACCAACATCAACTTTAAAAGTATTTTCTAAAGTTGTCATAGCTAAAAGATTAACATCCTCAAATATTGTCGGATATTCAGTGTTGCAATGCAAAATACAGATATTTTGTTTTTCAGTACCATTTTCAATAAGTATATTTAAGGCATTTTCAACTTCTGCTATATAACACATTCCGGTTGACATAATCACATCTTTTTTATAAGAACCTATTTCTCTTAATAAAATAATATTTGTAATTTCTCCTGAAGCAATCTTAAATTTTTTTAATCCAATTTTGTACAAAAATCTTGCACTTTCAATATCGAATGGAGAAGATAAAAACTCTATATTTATCTTATCACAATATATTTTTAATTTTAAAAAGTCATCAAATGAAAGTTCAAGTCTTTTTAACATTTCTAACTGTGTTTCTAACTTTGAAGTATTAGTTATCTGATATTCAGCCATTTTATTATCTTTAGTCGTCAAATCTTCTGCTTTAAATGTTTGAAACTTAACAGCATCAGCACCAGCATTTTTTGCTTCATCAATAAGTTTATATGCAATATCTAAAGAACCATTGTGATTTACACCAGCTTCTGCTATAATAAATACACTATTCATCGAACTCTCCTGAGAGGATTACCAAAATAAGTCCCCGAATCCGTTATGTCTTTCATAACTGCGCTTGCTGCTCCTATTATTACATCATTGCAAATATGTATTCCATTTCTTAAAACACTTCCACTGCCAATAAAAACATCACTATCAATCTTACAACCTCCATTTATAAGAACACCTGTAGAAACATGAACATGATCTTTTATCTCTACATCATGCTCGATCAATGCTTTTGAATTTATTATAACATTTTTTCCTATCGAAGAACCTGAGTTTATCAAGGCATGGTGCATAACTATAGTTCCTTCACTTATTGTTGAATTCTTAGAAATTATTGCGGATTTTGCTACAATTACTGGTAGTGTGAAATTTAAAGATTTTAGTAAAAAATAAAGTTCTTTTCTTTTTTTGTTATTTTCTATTTGCCCAAGTGTGACAAGCGCATTATTACACAGAGTACGAAACTCGGGTAACATAGAATCATCACCAATAATCGAAAAAATGTTTATTTTTTTCCCTATATTTTCTTTTAAATCAATTATGCCAAAAATATCATATTCATTAGTCGAAAGAATCACATCGATACAGGAACTGCAATGACCTCCACCTCCAACTAAAATAATCTTATCTTTTTTGATTTTCATTATTTATCCTGACACTGGAAGGTATATTAACAATACGTTCTTCCAACCATTTTGCATTTGGTACATCTATACGAAAACAATCTGAATATGGTTTAAGATACGTCATAAGTGTCCACGCTGGTCTTGTTTGGACTGCTAAATCATTTGAATATTTCAGAAAAGCATCTCTTTCATCTTGAGAGTTGAGCAATATGGTATTTAGCCAATAGTTTGAAATAGCATTTTTAGGTTCTTTAAAAAATGTAATATTAATCTCCGAAAAAAATTTATCATATAATAATGCAGTTTCTCTTTTATTTTGAAGTATATAAGCTAAATATTCCATTTGTGAACAACCGATAGCTGCATTTATATTTGGTAATCTATAATTATAACCAATAGCGTCATGAATAAAAGCCCATGGATGCTTTAACTTAGCTGTTGTACTTAAGTGTCTTGCTTTTTCTGCAAGATCATCATCATTGGTGAGTATCATACCACCACCACCGGTAGTAATAGTTTTGTTTCCATTAAACGAAAGAACAGATGCCTTCCCGAACGAACCTGTATGGTTATTATTGTAGTAGCTACCAAGTGATTCAGCAGCGTCTTCAAAAAGAATTAAACCATACTTTTCACATATTTGTTTTATTTCATTAATATTAACTGGATGCCCAAATGTATGCATTGGCATTATAGCTACTATTTTTCTTTTAGTAACTTTATTAATTAAACCATTTTTGGTTTTTTTTGTATATTTTTTTAAAAAGATTTCGCAACTCTCTGGTGACAAACCTAAAGTTGATTTATCGACATCAACAAAAACTGGATATGCGCTTGCATGTCTTATGGCTGCTGCTGTAGCTGCAAAAGTCAGAGATTGAGTGATAATTTCCTCATCTTTTTTTATACCAGCAGCAATAAGCATAATTTGAATTGCAGCAGTTCCATTAACCATGGCAATTGCATGTTTTATATTTGCAAAATTTTTTATCTTTTCTTCAAATTCGGTAACATATTTACCAACATAAGAAACAAATGTAGAATCTATACAATCATTCAAGTATTTTTTTTCATTCCCCATGAATCTTGGAGCATGAAGAGGAACTGGATTTTCATCTGGATAGAGTTCTTTTATAAATCGGATGATTTTTGAAAATTTATCATTCATAGCAAAAATCCTTTATTTTTACATCTTATCATCAAGATATTTACCTTTATCAATATAGCTCATCTCTTCCTTTAAAACATTTCGCATTATTTCAACTATTTGATTTTTACTCCAGCTCTTTCTAACTTTTAAATCTTCTATCTTAGCAGTAAACTCAGCGAGATCCGAAGGATTAGCCTGCCGATTATTAAAAATAACATCAATATCTTGAAATCTTGTTTTTTCAAGAAGATCATCATCAAATGAAAACTCTTCTATCTCCTTTTCACCTGTAGTATCAGATGGAGAAAAATAACAGGGCCATTTTTTAGATTTAAGCATCCTTTCTACCGAATCCCTGGCTTCACTTTCTGATTCACAAAAATGGGGTTTGTATCCATAATATTTAAGTAATTTTTCGGCAATTTCGATAAAGGATACTGGTTTTAGTTTTTCTAATTTGGGGATAAATATTTCCTTTGATTGGCCAAGAGCAGTTGTTAAAAGGCACAAAATACCAGCTTCATCATAAGTAACAAAATACCTTAAAATGTCATTTGGTCCAGCAATAGGTTGATGTTTTTGTATCCTTTGTAAAAAAGATAGTGTTAATGAACCGTTAGAAAATAAAACATTTGCAAATCTTGCAGTCGAAATCGCCATGCTGGAAGATTTTTCAAGCAAAAAAAGTTCCATAATTCTCTTTGATGAACCCATAAGATTTGTAGGTTTTGCTGCCTTATCTGTCGATACACAAAAATATTTTTTTGAATTAGTTTTAATAGCGTAATCAATCAGTTTTATGGAATTAAAAATATTAATATCAAGCATTCGCATAAGTGTAAAAGGATCTTTTTCGGATCTTACATGCTTGAGTGCAGAAAAGTTTAATATATAATCAAATTGATAGGTATCGCAAAAATAATCAAATTCTAATGAATCAATATCAATACAAAAAGTTTTAAAATCTTCACAAATGAATGTTAAAGAACTTCTTATATCTCGAACCAGTTCAGCAAGAGCATTTTCATTTATATCGATCACATATAGTTTTTCTAAATTAAATTTTAATAATTGCTTAATCGTTGAAGAACCTATAGATCCAGCACCACCAACTACCAGAACTCTTGCATGATTAAAAAGATATTCAATATCTCGATTATGTTCATCTAAGTCACATTTAAAAAGCACTCTTTCATGATTAATTAAATAATTTTCATCAATTTGCATATATTTATCCATTTATCAGTTAAAAATCAAGTTATTTGCCTGTGATTATACCCAGGCACAGTAAAAACAAAACATCAAAATCTATTTTTTTTAGAGGAGAGGTATAATATCATCAAAAATATGAGCAAGTTGCCCTGTTAACTCTTTTCTCTCATACTTTTTAACTTTTGTTAAATCCATTTTAAAAGATGATTCCAGTAATCCAGTATTTTTTCTTTCGATAAGGTAATTTAAGGTATCAATAAGCTTTTTAATATTTCCAGGATGCACTATAATACCAGATCCTGTTTCTTTAAGTATCTTTGCAACTTCACCATCTTCTGGACCAAGGGCCAATATCGGTTTTTGCATACGCATATACTCAAAAATCTTTGATGTTATTATTCTTTGTGCTCCTTTATAAGCACCAATTATCAGAAGTAAGATATCATTATCTTCAATTTCAGCAAACAATTTGTTATGTTCAATCCTTTTTTTAAGATTTACAAAATCATTTAATTTATATTTTTTAATGTATTTTTTAAGTAGATGTCCATTATAGCCTATAAATGTCAATTCTAAAAGATTTTGAAGATCGTGGTTCGTTTTTTTCATCTTATAGATAGCCTTAAATAATGGCTGCGGAGTAAGTTTAGAATATAAAGATCCAAAATATAGAATTTTTAACTTATTTGTATCGTTTTTTGTTAACCTGTATGAACTAAAATCCTCTTCATCATAGCCGTTATAAATAACAGTTATCTTATCTTCATCAAGTTTATGATAATTTATAAAAAATTCTTTCATAGTTTCTGATATTACAACTATACGATCGGAATTATTAATAAATTTTCTTTCCAGATGTTTTTCATAATATAATCTTAGAAAGCGTGTCTTATG
Source organism: Exilispira sp. (assembly GCA_012517545.1). GTDB lineage: Bacteria > Spirochaetota > JAAYUW01 > JAAYUW01 > JAAYUW01 > Exilispira. The sequence goes on along the minus strand of JAAYUW010000143.1, from coordinate 266 downwards.
AATAGGGTTAGATGTCCACTCATCGCGAAATTCAGCTACCCATTTTATTTGTGGAAACTCTTTCTTTAGTTTTAAACCTATAAGATGTGTGGAAAAGGGACCACCTGTTGTGTACACAAGCTTTATATCTTCCGTTAAAATTATCTCTTTAGCAACTTTATATGCCTTATTTGCCCAGAAGATTGAGCCATCAGGCCAGAAAAAGTATTTGTCGATAAAAGATAAAATTTGATTTAATTTCAGAAACTTGAGTTTGCTCATATAAT